>WFNM01000123.1 GCA_015488615.1 Sulfurimonas sp. | reverse complement strand
CTTCTTATCTGTGCTGGATTATCACTGTTTTCGCCTAAGTCAAGTATTTCACTTCCTGTGGCGATAACTGCAACACGAGGACGAATAGCTACTTTTACCATCACTTGATTGAGTCCTGCCATCACACCTATCTCAGCAAAACCTATCTTCGTTCCCTTTGTAATAAGAATATCGCCAGAGCGATACCCTTCACCTATAGGACGGACAGCATTGCTTTTTTCTACACTTTCATTAATTGTAATCTTAGCATCTTCATAAGTTACATTTTCTATCTGAATAAGAGTATCAGAACCATGTGGCATCATCGAACCTGTAAAAGTTTTGATAGATTCACCCTCTTGAAGTTCTCTTACCTCATCATGTCCAGCAGGATTATCACCTAAAACACTTAACTCACCAAGAGCAAGGTCTTCATGTCGGACAGCATAGCCATCCATAGAAGCAGTTGCAAACTGAGGATCATTAAACTCTGCTACTATATCTGCTGCTAAAACGCGACCGAGTGCATCACTTAGTGGTACTCGCTCGTATCGCTCACTACTGATTTGGAGTAGCTCTAACATATTTTGACTTGTCTCAAATGATATAAAATTTGTACCTGTTATACTCACTGTTTCGCTCCTAAAATTCCACTGCCGCTTATTGCAGTTGATCTATCTTTTGCATATATGCGTTTACCATCTTTAAGGTCATACTTCCAGATAGGAGCACTCGCCTTAAAGTCTTCTACAAACTCATCTATAAGTTCTAACGCCACTCTTCGTTTAGGAGAGAAAACCGCTGCGATGTATGAGGACTCATGCAGCATCACATCACCAAGTGAGTGCGCCATTTTTATCTTTGCACCAAGTTTAGTGGCTTTTTCTTCCCACTCGTGAAACCATCTGTAAAGTATAGGCTCATAGACATCAAAGCTAAGTCCATCTATGCCATCTTCACTACGAACAGTCCCCACAAAAGGGATATAAGCGCCATAGTTACTATGACTCTCTTCTTCATACCACTCTTTTAAGATATGAGGCACATTTAGAGCACCATTATGTATGCTTAGCATGACTCACCCACCACAAACAGGAGGTAAAAGAGAGATTCTATCTCCATCTTTAAGCGGTGCTTCTAGTGAGCTTACCAGTGTGTCATTTACTGCAACTGCACAAGAGTCAAGCCAGTCGCTCACCTCTGCATCAGCTTGAAGGATAGCTGCAAGTTCATTGAGATTTTGTATCTCTAACTCGAGTGTTGGTTTTTGTATTGGTCCTAAAAATTCTACTTTAATCAAAACAGTTTCCTATGTATATTATTATTTAAATTATATCTAAGATAAGCTAAGGGGTGTATAATACCCTTATGATTTTTGGAAAAATAGAGTACCTTAACCTTCTCCCTTTTCATATGTTTATGAAGCGCTTTACAAAAAGTTCGAGTGCAAAAATGAGTATGGAGTATAAACGCAGTGTCCCAGCCAAGGTAAACGCAGCCTTTCATGCACGAAGAGTGGATGCTGCGTTTATCTCGAGCATAAGTGCGAGAAATTCTCTCAATGTAGGGCTAGGTATCATCGCTAAAAAAAGTGTCAAAAGTGTTCTTGTGATTCCAAATAGAACCAGTAAAAAAGATAAAGAGTCTGCCTCTTCAAATGTTCTTGCCTCTGTTTTAGGTGTAGAAGGTGAGATACTCATAGGCGATAAAGCCTTGCGTTATGCTCTTAAAAATAGTGACTACATAGACCTCGCACAACTTTGGTATGAGAAATATAATCTTCCCTTTGTTTTTGCCCTACTCTGCTACCATAAAGATAAAAAACTGTATAAAAAAATAGAGAGAGAGTTTTTAAAAAGAGATTTTCGTATTCCTCAGTACATCTTAAAAGAAGCAGCACAAAGAACAGAGGTAAGTAAAAAAGAGATTTTAGAGTATCTAGAACTCATATCTTATGAGCTAGATACCAAAGCCCAAAGAGGGCTCAAAAAGTTTTATAGTTTAGCGAAGTAAGAGTACTTAGATTTTACCATCTAAGTGTGCAGCTAATCGCTCTAGTTTTGCCTTGTAAGCATCAAGGTCAAAATCTTTTACTCGTGCTACACCATCAGCTACAGCAGCTTCAGCCACAGCAGATGCAACATATACAAGAACACGTCTATCAAATGGTGATGGGATGATATAATCAGGTCCAAATGCCATCTCTTCTCTACCCATTGCAGTTTTTACATGTGCAGGAACTTCTTCTTTTGCAAGTGCTCCTAGTGCTTTTGACGCAGCTATTTTCATATTTTCTGTAATTTTTGTGGCACGAACATCAAGAGCACCTCTAAAGATTTGAGGGAAACCTAGAACATTATTTACCTGGTTAGAGTAGTCACTACGTCCTGTTCCTATGATAATGTCAGGGCGAGCAGCTTTTGCTAGTTCTGGTTTGATTTCAGGATTTGGATTTGCACATGCGAAGATAATAGGGTGTGTCTCAGACATACTTTTTACCATCTCAGCCGTAATGATATCAGGCTTAGAGAGTCCTAGAACCATATCTGCATTTTTCATAGCATCTTCAAGTGTTCTATCTTCAGTGTCAAACGCGAAAGCTTGCTTATACTTGTTTAGGTCATCACGTCCGCTATGAATAACCCCTTTAGAGTCAAGCATTGTGATGTTTTTTACACCTACAGACTTATACATATTTGCACAAGCAATTCCAGCTGCACCAGCACCGATAACGACTACTTTAAGGTCAGAGAGAACTTTTCCACTCATCTCTACAACATTCATAAGTCCAGCAGTAGTGATAACAGCAGTTCCGTGTTGGTCATCATGAAAAATAGGTACATTACAGATCTCTTTTAAGCGAGTCTCTATCTCAAAACATCTAGGAGCTGAGATATCTTCAAGATTAACCCCACCAAAGCTATCAGCCATTGCCGCTACTATCTTGATAATCTCTTCTGTATCTTTTGTGTTAAGCTCGATGTCAACAGCATCTACATTAGCAAATGATTTAAAAAGAACACCCTTCCCTTCCATTACAGGTTTTCCAGCTAAATGTCCGATGTCCCCAAGACCAAGAACAGCTGTTCCATCAGAGATAACAGCAACAAGATTTCCCTTATTTGTGTACTCATATGCTAAGTCTTCATCTTTTTGAATCTCTAAACAAGGAAACGCAACACCAGGGCTATAAGCAAGTGCTAGCTCCTCGCTTGTGCTACAAGACTTTGTTAAAAGTGTTCCTGTCTTTCCGTTTGTGTCAAACTCACTTTTTGCTACATGGTACTCTAGTGCTTCTTTTTTTTCTGCCATTGTTTCATTCCTTGTTTTTTATTTTCGGAATTATATCGGAAGTTTATGTACAAATAGTACCTTGTTTGCCTTATCATTATAATAAATTCCCATAGAATTTTTACGAGAAACGAAAACTCCACGTCCATTATAAGCAGCTTTATTTCTAAAAATACTACTTAATATCTCAGTATCAAACCCCTCACCCTCATCACTAATTTGCGTAGTTACATAAACTGTTTTTTCAAAAGTAATCTGAGATATTTCTACAGAAATTTTTTTCTCACATCCCTCTTCTAACTCTAAGAGCTTCTCTATATATTCATCATCTTCAAGAAGTTTATGTTTCTCTTTCGATGTTAAACCTAAGTTTCCATGCTCATAAGCATTCATCATAAGCTCATTAAAAACTATAGCTAGTTTTGGTTCAAAAAGTTTTCCAAGTCTCTCTTCAAACCACAAAGATGCTTCTTCAACAGCCTCAAAAGAGGTCTCAAAGAATTTCTCCTCTTTATGAGCATTTTCTACTGAGAGATTATGAATAAAGATCATGGTCACATCATCTTCTTGCTCTTGTATCTTCTCTAAAAAGTTCTCTCTCATTTCACCCTTAGTAAAAGAGTTTTTAAAATCCTCTTCAATTTTACTTGCATAAGTAAGTTTTGAATTTTTTATTTTATTTTCAACTAAACCATCACTATAAAAGAGAAATTTATTAATATTCTTTATATCGTACTGATCTATCGAATACGAACTTGTCCATTTACTTAGAGGCGGATTATTTGATTTTATTTTTTCTATAGTATCTGCTTGTGTTTGGAGTAAAAAAGAGGGCATAGAAAATTTAGCATAATGGAGTTTCTTGTAATAATGATCAAAAAGAATGTAGTCGATAGAGAGACTCTCCTCTTCTAAAAGTATAGGCTGAATATATTCCATAGACTCTTGAAGAAGTATATCCAAAGAAAAGCTCTCATACCTTATCATTTTATCTACAAGATGATTGACAAAAGATGTCATAATCATACTTGTCAAGGATGCGGAGAGTCCCTTGCCCATACCATCAACAAGAAGATAAAAAGTACGATTGTCATCTACCTTACGTACACTATAGGCATCACCGCTCATCATATCAAGTGGCTGATACATAAAATCTATCAGAGTTATTCCATTCGTATCGACCATCTTATAATAAAAATCATTTTTTAAAATATTCAGCTCTTTGTCAAAGGCAAGTTTCTCTTGGTATGTATTATACTCATCTTTAGAAGTTATATTTTGTAACTCTTTACACTTTTTTTGTGCCATCAATCGACTTACTATTAAAAGTTTCCCCGCTTCTGAAATAGCGTTTAAGAGTTCCGACTTTACTATAGGCTTTGCAACAAAGTTGTTCACACCTGCTCTGAGTGCATCAACTATAATTTTGATGTCATTGAGTGTGGAGACTAAAACTAGAGGTGTCTCTTTATCTTCCTCACGTATTCTTCTCATCATTTCCAAACCATTCTCATCAGAGAGTTCATAAGCAGAAATGATAATATCTACGCTCTTTTCATGGTAGATTTCTAAACCCTCATGAGCACTTCTTGCACACACTATATCTTTTACAATATTCCCAAAAATAGCTCTGTAGAGAGCCTGTGTCTCACTACTCTCTTCTACACAAAGTAGTGTCAGAACTTTCAGGTGTGTAAACATTAAAGTCTAAACTTATCAAGTTCACTTTGTAACATAGAAGAGTCATTTGAAAGTGTTGAAGCAGCCTCTTCCACTAAAAGTCTTAAAGAGCTGTTTTGTTCATTGAGTGCTAGTATATCATCCATATTGACTATAAGTTCTTTTGTTTTTGTGGCGATATAAATACTCTGATGCATAACACCAACCGACTTAGATTTTGTAGAAACAAGGTTATTTTTTGTATCTTCTGAGGAGGCTATAAGCTCTTGTGCAGAGGAGGAAATTGTATGCATATTATCTGCTGTAGTCGCAGTTTCTTCAGAAATCTCACCTATATTTTGGGTAATAAGATTAATATTTGCACCAATTTCACCTAGAGATTTTTGTGTTCTCTCTGCAAGTTTACGTACCTCATCTGCTACAACTGCAAATCCACGACCATGCTCTCCTGCACGAGCGGCTTCTATGGCTGCGTTTAAGGCAAGAAGATTTGTTTGATCTGCAATATCTGAGATAATTCCTAAAACATCTTTAATATTTTTTGCCTGATCTGTTAAAGAAGCAACTTTTTGTACAAGCTCTTGCTGATGTTCACTTCCATTATCAATAGAACTCACGACACCTTGTAACTCTGAGATAAAATTATCTAAGGCACTATCTGTCACTTCAAGATCTTCACTTACTGCTATAGTAGACTCTTCAACATCATCAAGTTTCAGACCCACTTCATCAACCAGTGCGTTTATACTACTCATTTTTGTATCTGTATTCGTTCCCGTATCTGTAAGTTTTTCTACCACTTCACCGAGTTTTTTACTCTCACCGGAGGAAGCATCCGCCACTTCTTTAGCATGCATAACAGTTTTTTTGAATTCATGAATCATAACCTGCAGAGCTTTGGAAATATCGCTAATCTCATCATTTCCCTCTACTACGATATCACAACTCAAATCAAGAGAGCTTGAGACACACTGGATTTTACTCAGAGAGCTTTGCACACTTCTGTTTACACCCCTGCTTATGAAGAAAATAACGATAAAGATAAAGATAGAAAAAAGAACATAGCTTATAATAGTGATCGTTGCTTTTGTTTTTGTATTTGAAGCTATTGTGTTTATAAGTTGACTATTTTGTTGTGATATTTCATCATCCACTTTTTTCAATATGTTAATTTTTTTTGTAATTGTACGAAACCACTCTTCACTATTGATACCAAAGTTCCCGACAAGTGCATCTTTTTTAGCAATTTCACGCATCTTATTAACAGCAACTATAGATGGATTTTGCACACTTTTTTTATAGTATTCTTGTATGCTCTTACTTGCAATAGACATAGAAGCATCAAGGTATGCTTTCTGCTCGGCAACTAGAGAAATCCATTTCGCAAACATCCCTGTTTTAAATTTATCGGCTGCAAATGTTGCACTTAGCACTGCTCTTTCTATTCCTGCTCTCTCTTTAGACTTTAAGAAGTTACTATAGGCATCAAGTGCTTTAACCAGCTCTTGTGTATCTGCATATTTAGCAGACAAAGAAGTAATCTTCAAGATTTCTGCATTCATATTTGAGTAGTAAGCAACCTCATCCTTAACACTTATAGAGAGTGCATCTACTTGAGATCTAATAGTTTGTAT
>WFNM01000122.1 GCA_015488615.1 Sulfurimonas sp. | reverse complement strand
ACTTTTTGAAGAGCTTGAAGTTGAGCAGAACAAGCTCGATGAGATAGTTTTTGAGTATGAAGAGAAGATAGAAAAATTGGCTTGAGTAATAGGTGTGGCTTCAGGTTCACCCTTTATGAGAGTGTCGGAGTAAATGCCTTTGTACTGATAGTAACACTGTCACCTATCTTATGTCTACTTGCTTCCTCTTTTGAAAGCACCACCTCTACTATCTGCTGACCGATGGCGATAACCGCTACATAGATGATGTCTACTTTTTTGAGTTCTAGAAGCTCCCCAGAAAAAGAGAATTTTTGTGAGCCATTTTGTTTGAGTAGTAGCTCTTTTGGTTTGCCGTCTTTGATGATTTTTCCATTTTCTAACACTACAACTCTTGAGGCTAGTTTATAGATTTCGCTTGGGTCATGTGAGACCATTATAGTTGTTGTTCCGAACTCTTTGTGGAGTTTGAGTATCTGCGTTTGCAGTTTTGCTCGTATGCTTGGGTCTAGGGCAGAGAGGGGCTCATCGAGAAGTAAGATTTTTGGTTTTTGCATCAAGGCTCGACAGAGACTTAAACGCTGTTTTTGTCCTCCGCTAAGAGTTTTTGGATAGCGTTTTTGAAGTTCTGTGAGTTCTGTGAGCTCTAGTAAACGCAGGGCGAGAGTCTTATCTTTGGCTACGAAGAGTAGGTTTTGCAGGACGGTCATATTATCAAAAAGTGCATACTCTTGAAAGACAAAACCTATAGAGCGTTTTTGCGGGCTTAGAGCTGTTTTGGCATTAAGCCAACTCTTTTGTGCTACTTCTATCTCGCCCTCAGCTTTTTCAAGTCCAGCGATTATACGAAGTAAAGTGGTTTTACCACTCCCACTTGTGCCACTAAGTGCAAGAAACTCTCCTTCTTTTATCTGAAGTTCTACATCTAGCTTAAGAGTTCCAGAAGCACCTAGTAGCTCTTTTTGTATCTTAATATCTATCATCTTAGAGTCCAAACTTTTTGTTATGTTTTGCATTGAAAGTGTAGACACTAAGAAGCACTACAAAGCTCATACCAACCATAATAGCACTATAGATATGTGCAGAAGCATAGTCCATAGTCTCCACCATTTCATAGATAGCAACAGAGGCGACTTTTGTCTCCCCAGGGATGCTTCCACCTACCATAAGCACAACACCAAACTCGCCAACTGTGTGGGCAAAGGTAATGATGAGGGCTGTGAGAAGTGCTGGTTTTATGTTTGGCAGGGCAACTAAAAAGATAGTCTTGATTTGGTTTTTTCCTGCTAAATAACTTGCCTCTAGCATCTGCTTGTTAAGTGACTCAAAACCGCTCTGGAGAGGTTGTACCATAAAGGGGAGAGAGTAAAAACAACTGGCAATTACAAGAGAGGTAAAGTTAAAGACTAAAGAGATGTCAAAAGTATCTTTAAAAAATGCTCCAAGAGGAGAGTTCTGTGAGAGTGCTACGAGTATGTAAAAGCCAAGAACTGAGGGTGGTAGGACTATAGGGAGAGCTGTGAGAGCTTCTATGAATGGCTTGAGTTTCGAGCGAGTCTGTGAGAGGTACCAAGCAAGAGGTAGGGCGATAATAAATAAAATCGCCACGGTGATGGATGCAAGTTTGAAGCTGAGTAAAAAAGGTTCAAACATCAGAGCACCTCTGCTATAGAAAGATCAGAGGACTTTATGAGTGCAGTGACACTATCGCCTTGAGACAGAGAGAGTCTTTTGAGACTTGCTGTGGTGATGATGGACTCTAAACGCAGGGTGTCTACTGTAAGGATAAGAGATGAGAGGAGTTTTCCTTCTTCTATACTCTCTATTTGACACTTTATCTGGTTAGAGTAGCTAAGAGTGCCACTGAGGTTTTTGGCTAGGGCTACTGATGTTGCTTTGACTTGAAGCTTTACCTCTGTATCTATTTTTATATCTGCAGGAAGTTCAAGGCTCATCATCTTGAGTGCATTTGTACCAGAAAGAAAGCTAACTATATGGATGATATATTCACTCTCTATAGCAGAGACTCTCGCGTTTATAAGACTCACTTGAGGTATCCGTACTCTGAAAAGATATTTTGTGCCTCTTTAGAGAGGATAAAATCATAAAAAAGTTTGTAGTCTGGCTTGTTCTTTGACTGCTTTAAAAGAACCATGCCTTGTGCTATAGGTGTGTAGAGTTTTGGGTCTACTAAAGCCCAGTTTTTCCCCTCTTTATACTTTTGCAACTGTGGAGAGTACAGAGCTGAGAGTGCCACAACTCCTATGTCTGATGAGGAAGCAAATATAAGTGTCTGAGAAATAGACTCCCCGTAAATAAACTTTTGTTTTATGGAAGAGTAAACGCCACTCTTTTTAAGAGCTTCAATAGTTGCTTTTCCATAGGGTGCTGTTTTTGGGTTTGCAATGGCTATTTTGTCTATCATTTTTGATGTTAGTAGCTTTGGTGCGAGAGGCTGCGTAAACTCTTTAGTTGTAAAGAATGCTAAAGCTCCTTGTGTGTAGACTTTTGGCTGAGTTATTGCATAGCCACTACTATAGAGCTTCTGTGGATAGAGCATATCTGCACTTAAAAAGAGTCCATACGGTGCCCCATGCATTATCTGTGAAGTTAGTTTTCCACTACCACCAAGTGTGACTTTGAGATGGATTTCTGGATAGTGTTTAAGAAATGCAGACTCTAGTGCTTTGATGGTGTAGCTGAGGTTTGCTGCTGCTGCAATGTTAAGAGAAGAAGCTTGTAGCTGAGTAAAAAGCAAGAGAAAAAAAAGGATAATTTTACTCATAGAAAGCTCTTAAAAGAGGTAGTTGAACTCTAAACGTGAGTCAAGATAGTTGGGGACATTAGATGCAGATTCTATAAAATCTCTGTAGCCTAAACGGAGTCTGTACTGAAAGTCTGGTAGACTCGGAGCATTTTGCACGAAACCTACATAGTAGTACATACTATCCGAAGCCTTGAAGTTATCAGTGTTAAACTTTTCTTCATCTCCATTTACATAAAGTACAGAAGTTTGAATGAAGAGGTCATCATACAGTCCAGTGTCTGTGGCATTTTTTACAAGTTCTAATCTGTACGATTTTGTATTGGCAAACCAGTTGTATATTCCCATTGAACGTGTATATCCTGAGGTTGGAAAACCTCTCCAAGGGGTCACTAGGTCTGCTTCATCAAATACCTGTGTATAAGCGAGGTTGATTTTGTAAGTGTCAAACTTTGTAACAACTCTTGCTGCTATCATTTGTGAGTTAAGAGAGTTATAGTCTTTGTACTTCTCTTTTACTGCTAGTGCTGGGAATAGAGCTGCTCCACCAACTGCTCCTGCACCATTGTCAAACTGTTTTATATAGCGGATACCTGGGGTTACACTTATCTTTCCAAGCTGAAAACTATAGTTAAGTTCTCCCATTACTTGTGAGATAAGAGAGGGGACTATGTATGAGGCTAAGTTTATTTTTAACTCTTTTATGGATTTGTTTTGAAAATCTAAAACTAGCAGAGGTGCATTAGTTGATTTTCCTGCTGCTTTAAGAGCTGTGTAGGTAAGTCCTCTATGCATAACACTATCATCATTTTCATTCCATTGAGGGTAGAGCAGAGAGCTAGAATTTTCATCGCCGTACATTAAAAGAGAGTGTAGAGTCGTATGATCACGTAGTTTTTGTTTAACAAGATAGGCGAGTGTGAGTGTCGAGTCTTGTATATCTTTTGAGTTGAGTACTAGACCATCAAAGGTATTTGGCATCATTTTTGTATCATTACTTCGAGTGTAAAAAGTTTCAACAAGTTGGCGACCAGCAGTCAGTTTTGTTTTGTTAAGTGTATAGCCAACATTTGCTTGACCGAGAACTGCCATATATTGCTCACCATAGTTGGCATAGTTAAAGCGACTAAAGGTGTCTTTTCCTTTGATTTTATACAAAGAGTCAATATCATTTTTATCAAAAAAAGCATAAGAAGTGTAGAGTCCGATATTAAAGTCAAAACCGTGGTAAGAAGCACTCTTATAGAGTAGTGATGCTCCGAGTGCTGAGATAGGTTTACTGACACTACTCTCGGTTATATTTTTAAAAATCGAATCATCTTTGGAAAAGAGAAAAGTATTGCTTCTTAGTCGACCATAAAAGTTTCCTTTACTAAAGAGTTGACCTAAGGAGTAGGCTTTTTGTTGAGGTAAATTATAAACAATCTCTCCATTAGATTTGAGTGAAGATCTTGTGTTTATGTTTGCAGATAAAGACATTGACATAAGTGTTAAAAAAGAGAGACTGAAAGCTTTAAAAGAAAAGAGTTTCACGCAAAAAATCCTTAAGTAATATATAATATATTTGTAGTTAATTTATTTAGTTTTGAGATTATAACTAATAGTAGATTTAATATCTCTTTAAAGTCTCTTTTTATTTCTTTAAAATAACTGAAATTCAGTAAATTTTAATTAAATTATCCTTAAATTTTGTTTTATTTAAGTTTACCTAGCTATACTTCCATCAACTAAAAAAAGCGTTCGCGTTTACTTTTAAATAAATCACTTAAAAAAAGGTTCAAAATGAAATTTACAAAAATTGCATCTGCTGAACAAATTGATCAAAAATGGATTTTGATTGATGCTGAGGGGAAAACTTTTGGTCGTATGATGACTGAAGTGGCTACTCTTCTTCGTGGGAAAAACAAGCCTTGTTGGACTCCAAACATCGACTGTGGTGACTATGTAGTTATCATCAACGCTTCTAAAGCTAAGTTCAACGGACTTGGTAAAGTTGCAAACAAAGAGTACTTCTCTCACTCAGGTTACTTCGGTTCTACTAAGAGTGTTAAGATGACTGAGCTTTTAGAGAAAAACCCAGAGAAACTTTACAAGTTATCTGCTCGCGGTATGCTTCCTAAAACTAAGCTTGGTGCTAAGATGATTAAAAAATTAAAAATTTATGCAGGTGCTGAACACCCTCACACTGCACAAATAGCTAAGTAAGGATTTACATATGGCAAATACAATTTATGCAACAGGACGTCGTAAAGCGTCAATCGCAAAAGTATGGTTAACTCCAGGAACTGGTAAAATCACAATCAACGGTCTTTCTTTAGACGCATGGTTAGGTGGACTTGAAGCGAAAAAACTTCGTGTTAAACAACCACTAGCTGTATCTAAGCTTTCTGAGTCTGTTGACATCGTTGCTACTACTTTAGGTGGTGGTTTTGGTGGTCAAGCTGATGCACTTCGTCACGGTATTTCTCGTGCACTTGTAGCATTCAACCCAGAAGTAAAAGCAGTTCTCAAACCAGAAGGTATGATGACTCGTGATTCACGTGTTGTTGAACGTAAGAAACCAGGTAAGCGTAAAGCTCGTCGTTCTCGTCAGTTCTCTAAACGTTAATCGTCTCCTTTCTATCTTTATCAAGAGTTTTCTCTTGGTAAAACCTTTCTCTTCTTTTTAAATCATCAACTTTTATAATAAAATTTTCTAAAACTACCTAGCTAAAAAATAATATCAAATTATCTTAAATATATAGTATTATAATTATTATATATATTTAAAATAAGGTGGATTTATGCAATTTTTAGATGAAGATATTTATGATGCAGTTGAGAGTTATATTCCAAAAGTAAGCGAATATGTTAACTCTCATGGTGGTGGTATTGACCTTTTAGGTGCAAAAGATGGTGTAGTTTACATTACTCTTACAGGTGCTTGTGGTGGCTGTTCTATGAGTCTTATGACTACAAAAATGGTTGTGCAGAAAAAACTGAGAGAGCTTATCCATCCAGAACTTCAAGTGACTAATGTAGATGGAACTCCAGAAAATGAGATGCCAGAAGATGCTTATACAGGGAAAAAAGAGCAAGAAGATGAAAACACTTATGAAGAGAAACATGGACTCCTTGATAATCTCAAGCAGATAGTAGGACTATAGGATGCTAGTAGATTATGAGAACAAAGAACTTACACAGCGCTATCAACTTATGGCACAAACTATTATCCCCAGACCTATTGCCTGGATTGTCACTCAGGATGAACAGGGGCTTCTTAACATTGCACCTTTTAGCTATTTTATGGGGCTCAGCTCTGAGCCTGCTACAATGATTGTGAGTATAGCACATAAGAGTGATGGGAGTCAGAAAGATACACTCAAAAATATTCGCCAGATGAAAAAATGCACTATATGTATGGTCGATGAAGCACACCTAGAAGCGATGCACTTTAGCTCGAAAGAGCTTGCATCACATGAGAGTGAAGCGACCGTGTTTGATATTGAAACGAAAAAGCTTGTGGATGGATTTCCTCCTATGGTTTCAGGAGTACCGAGTGCATTTTTCTGTGAGTTTTATCAAGAGATTGAGCTTAAAGGCTCACAAAATGTTCCTTTAATCGTGGAGATAAAAGCACAATTTATAGATGATACAATTATCAGTGATAAAGAGAATATAACATTAGATTATGCACCTCTTGCACGGGTTGGTAAAAGTTATGCACTTCTTGGTAAGAATATCACTCCACCGAGTATGAAATAGTACTTATTGATGCATGATTATATACTCTACTCACTTTTAACACTTATACTCTCCACTATATTTTCTATGGGTGGAGCAGGTTCTGGTATTGCTCTTATTCCTATTTTGAACTTTTTAGGGCTTGACTTTAGCGCGGCAAAAGCAGTGGGTCTTTTTGCAGGAGCCTCTACCACTATCACTTCGAGTGTAATGAACATAAAAAGAAAAGTAGTTGATTATAAATTTGTATTTCCTCTTGCCATCAGTCTGCTTCTTTTTGCACCACTTGGAGCATATAGTAGTAGTTTTATTGATGAAAATATAGTAAAATTTTTCTACATGCTTATGCTCTTTTACTCAGCATCTATGATGATGTTTGGCAAGAAAAAAGCACTTTTTAGTGTAGAATCAAATTATACACTCTTTATAGTAGGTGCTAGTGTTGGTTTTTTAGCTGGACTTTTGGGAGTAGGGGGAGGAAATATTCTTATACCTCTTTTACTACTTTTAGGGTACGAACCTAAAAAAGTGGCAGTTGCTGTCAGTTTTGTAGTGCCTTTTTCTGCACTTGGATCATTTTTTACTTATGCTACTTATGTTTCACTTGACTGGGTTATGCTTCTTGTTGTTGCACTCTCAGCTATTGTGGGAGGATACATCGGAAACTATATGATGCATTTTAAACTCAAACAGAGTCATATAAAAAAGATTATGGCAGGGCTTCTCTATCTTTTGGCATTTAAGATTCTTTGGCACTTTGTTGTAATGATTTTTGAGAAATGAAAAGAAAATTTGGATATGATTAGATAATATATGTATAGAAAGTTTCTATGGTCTCTGATCTTTCTTAAATATATCTGACTTGACAGACTTTTTAGGAAATGTGCATGAAACTAATATTTATAATTTGGATTTTACTATTTACACAACTGAATGCAGCAGATGTGAATGCAACACTGATAAATGCAAATAAAAATGTATATGAGAAATTACTTAAAATATTAGATAAATCAACGAAGCAGAAGAATGAGCAGACACTTTTACAAGTTGCACTACTTGAAAAACTGATTTCATCTACTAAACTATTAAAGCATGATCAATCACATTTAAGTGTTCCAAAAACAGCGAAGGATGCACAAAAAGTTTTTTTTCGCTGGTTCGACCTTCTTAATAAAATTGCTATGTTAGAAACAAAGCAAAAATCTTTACAGAGTAAAATGCTAACTCTACAAGATGAAATAACAAATGCATTAAAAACAGATCCACTACTCTCTACATATCAACTGCAATATGCACTTTACCAAAAAAAGATATCTTTTTTCAAAAAAAAGCTTGCTTTTTTAAATGAGGAAAGGCAATCAATAGAAAAAATAGTTATCAATATTCCAAAAACAGTGCTTTTAAAACAGGACAAGCTAAAAAAACAGGAACAAAAATATTTACAAGAACTCTCTTTTAAAAATAGATGGATTAAAGAGTTACAAATAAAAAAAGAGCGTATAGAACTTTTAGAAAATCCTAGAGAACTGACACGAGTGGAAAAAAACATTACAGCGGAAGAATTAAAACGCCAACAAATATCTCAATATTTCGTTGCAACAGATTTTTTGATTTTTTGTCATGAATTACAACAGAAGAAGCACACCGCTTTTGCATATAAACAAAAGATTTTACAATTAGAAAAAGATGCCGTAAAGAGTGATGCATTAGATAATCTTTTGAGTAAAATGGAGCAAAAATATCTAGGCATTATATCTACTATTGGCGGAGCAACTGAAGAGACAGTAAAAAACTCAGCAAAATCTATCTTAAATTTACTTGCTAATCCACTTTTTCACATAAACGAGACACCAATTAGCATTTTAAAATTATTTTGGGTTATTTTTATTTTATTATTTGGTTTTATTGTTGGTGCTCTCTTTAAAAGAAAAGTTTTAAAAGAAAAAAATAATGATGATTATGCAGATGCTGCAGAACAATCTTCGCGTTCCGCACGAATGATTATTTCAAATATTGGCTATTACATTATTATAATTATTGCATTTTTTAGTTCGCTTAAAGTGCTTGGAATCAACCTCTCATCTCTTGCAGTAGTAGCTGGTGCACTCTCTGTTGGAATAGGTTTTGGGCTGAAAAACATTGTCTCAAATTTTGTTTCTGGTCTCATTTTAATGTTTGAGAGAAGTGTTAAAATTGGTGATTATATAGAAATTAATGATAATATGAAAGGTCGAGTAACAGATATTAGAATGCGTTCAACGATTATAAGAACAAATGCAAATATTGATATTATTATTCCAAATCAAAACTTCATACAAAACAATGTAGTTAACTGGACAATGACAGATAATATCAAACGATTTGAAATTCCTTTTGATGTAAAATACGGTACAAATCCTCAAGAGATTATTGACATACTACTTAAAGCTGTAAAAGAGAGTGGATTTAAAGATATTTATAGCTCTCGGACACACGGTACAAAAATAATAATGACAGAAATGGGCAATAGTAGTGTCAATTTTAATCTTTTTGTATGGATAAAAGGCAAAGCTATCCTACAGCCTAAGAGAACCACATCAAGATTTTTAATTTTAATCTATAATGCATTTAATGAACATAATATCGAAATGCCATTTCCACAGGTTGATTTACATATACGTTCTATTGAAGCTGCACTCCCAATTATAGATGCCAATAAAATTGAAAAACAGGATGAAAATTGAGTAATAGTATGAAAGAAGAGAATATGTTTCTCTCTTATCTAGAAGATTACTGGGATATATATGTAGGAGTAATTTGTGTTGCTTTAGCATTTTATTTTCATCAGCATGGTATGGATACATTGGCAACTATTGTTTCAGCAATTGCTATTGGCACACTCTCTTTAACTGTTTCAGAAATTGCAGAGATTCTCTCAGAGCGTTTTCCTGAACCTTTTGGAAGTTTTGTGCTTACTGCTAGTGCTGTAATAGTTGAAATTATACTTTTATATATGATTTTACTACAAGTAGTAGAAAATCCTGAAGTTGTTAAGACGGTCAAAGGTGGAATTATTGCTGCTGTTATTGTAGATATGAATGTATTACTTGGCCTTGCAGTTTTTGTAGGAGGTCTGCGTTTTGTGGAACAAGATCATAACAAAGATACTTCAAGTACCTACACTACCATCTTACTTGTAGCAAGTTTAGCACTACTAGTACCAAGCATCTTAAATGAAAGTAATCATACACAAACTATTCTCTATCAGGTTTCTATGATTCTCTCAGGCTTATTGATGATTTTTTACATTATTATAGTTATATTTCAAACTAAAACTCATACACACTTTTTTAAACAAACAGTAAAAAGTAGACTATTTAGACTCAAAAGAAAACTTAAAGAAGAGCATGAAGAAGAGGAGGATGACTATCTATTTGAGAAATTTAATAATTTTGGCTTAATAGTTGTAATATTTGTTTTTATTGCTATTATTGCACTTAGTGCAGAGATATTTGCACATGATGGGATGCAACTTGCTGAAGAATATGGAATTTCTCACGGTATTGCGGGCTTAATTATTGCACTAATTTCTGCTGCACCCGAGCTACTTACAGCAGTTAAAGCTGCAAAAAATGATGAAATACAGCGTGTAATAAACATAGCAATGGGAGCTTCTACTGTTTCTATACTTGTCACTGTTCCTGTATTAATGGGACTTGCATATGTCAGTCATATTGATTTAACACTTGATTTTAGTCCACTTGAGATTGGTGCACTCATCTTTACAATTATTTTAGCTTGGAAAACTACAGAGGATGGACATACAAACTATATTGAAGGTTTATCGCATCTTATGTTCTTTGCTGCATTTACAATTATAGCAGCATATTACTAGATGACTTTAATAATAATTTTTATTGTTTACTAAATATTATCTATATAGTTATACAATTTTAACATATCAGAATAGAAGGAGTTACAATGGCATGTGAGATTCCAGTTCAAGCAAAAAAAGAGGTTGTCTCAGATAATGAGACCCAAATAACAACTACAAAAAAGGAAAAAAATATGAGTTCAACGTTAGTAATGCAAAAAGCACCAGAGTTTTCAATGGAGGCGTATGAGGCAAAAAGTGGGCACTATACAACTGTAAGTAGCAGCGATTATGAAGGAAAATGGTATGTAGTATGTTTTTATCCTGGAGATTTTACTTTTGTATGCCCTACGGAGATAGCAGCTATGAATGCAAAATATGATGAGTTTCAAGCACTGGGTGTTGAAATACTAGCAGTATCAACTGATTCAAAATTTTCTCATAAAAGATTTGTAGAGACAGAACCACTTTTAAAAGATTTACAACTTACTATTGGTGCTGATGGGACAAAAGAGGTAAGCCGTGCATTTGGTGTACTTCTTGAAGATGAAGGTGTTGCTTTACGTGGAAGATTTCTTATCAACCCAGACGGTGTTGTAGTGGCACAAGAAGTACAAGCTCCATCAGTAGGTAGAAATGTAAATGAGTTCTTACGACAAGTAGAAGCTTGGCAATATGCTACAACAACTGGTGAAGTTTGTCCCGCAGGATGGAGACCAGGTAAAAAAACACTCCCAGTAAACACTGATGTAGAACAGATGACGGGTCGTGTTGGTGATTATATCACTATTGAAGAGATTTTGAGTTAAAGGAAATATTATGGCAACAGTTACAAAAGAAACATTAGCACAAATCATTGCTAATGATGTTAAAAAAGAGAATTTAGGTCTTGTAGATTTACATAAAACACGTGAGTTATTGATGGATGTTGGTGCAGTTATTTTAGATGTACGACCACCAGCAAAAGTAGTAGGTGAGAATGCTCAAGAAGCAGGAATTGTGAATGCTATTTATGCTCCTTATCCAAAATTTGCAGATTCATTAGAGCTTCTACCAACAGATAAAAATGCACCTATAGTTGTGGGCTGTTTAAAAGCTTGGTTTGCAAACCGTGTGATGGGTTACCTAGAAGTGATGGGATATACAAATGTCTATGTTTTAGATGTAAGTATAGTTGATCTTATAGAAGTACATTACGCACATACAAATCGCTAAATCTTAGCCAATTCGTATCGCCTTAGTGTGCAAAAGAGCATCTGTTATTTTTTTTCTAGCGGACTCTATGAGGCGAGAGAATGTCGTACGTGAGATACCCATCTTATCGGCACACTCCTGCTGATAAAGCCCTTCATAGTCTGATAAACGCAGTGCTTCCATCTCATCTTCACCCAGTGAAACTCTTTCAAGTTCACTACGTCTTATACCACATGGCTTAAAGCAGATATGGCTGTGATCTGCATCTATATGCCTCTGTATTGGTTTTCTACCTCTCATATAAATTCCTTGAGTTTAGATATTGCCATCTAAAAAGTTTCGAACAACTTCATCAGCTATTGTACCATGCTTTTGGCGTATTTTTTGCACTTTTAAGCCGATAGACTCTAAAGCTTCTTTCATATTTTCACCTACAGCCTGCACTAAAATAATGTCACAATCTTTAAGGGCTTCTACATCTTTCTTATGAGAATTAGTATGTTCATCGTGTGCCATTTGAGAGTGATCATCTTCTTCATTCTCTCTATGAGTATGATGTCCACCATCATGATGCTTATTTGGGAGTATTTCTACAAGTTTGTCATCATTATAAATTGCAAAGTATGCACTCTGCCCTGTTCTCTTTACTATTGTTTTCTTATCTTCATCTACTGCTAAAACTATTCTCATTTTTTATCCTTTTGTAATTTTAAAGAGAGTACCCACTCTCCAAGAGTTTTAATATCTGCATCACTCAACTTTTTAAATGCAGGCATTATGGCACCTTTTGAATTTGTATATTTCTTTTTACTACCATTTTTGATGCTCTTCATTATAACTTCTAAGGAGTTACCTTGTTTCATCGCAACATCTCTAAACGCAGGTCCAATGATGTGTTTATCTATTTTATGGCATGTAAGACAATTATTTTTTTGAGCTAGATATTCTCCTTTTGGCATTGAGTTGAACTTATTTTGAAGTAATTGAGCTTCATCGAGATTCTTTTGTGTAAAGTGTGAAAATATATATTCAGCTATTGCTTGAAGCTCATCTTGGGATACTTTTCCCTTTTGTGAAGGCATGACACCGTAGCTTTTAAGGCTCTCTTTATCACAAAAGGATTTACTTGCACTCGGAGAAACAACATAATCTTTCACAAACGCGATAGCTTTTGGAATTCTTTGACTCTCATCACCTGTTTTGATAAACCCTTTTATATGAAATGCAACTGCCATCATTGGAGGTGCTTTTTCATCTTCAAAAGTTTTTGGAGGGAGATCAATGTTATGACACTGTGTACACTTCTCTTCTAAAAGTTTTTTTCCATCTAAGTTGTTTACTTTTTTCTCTTGCGAGCATCCACTAAAGATAAGTAATAATAGAGATGTTAAAAATATAGTTCTCATTTTTCACCTTTTTTTAGAAGCTCACGAATAGCATCTTCATCTGTTGATTCTTCGTCGTACTTGATGACAAGAACATGCTCTGTGTCGTTTATATACCACTCAACAACACCTTGTAGCTGATGTAACTCTTGATGTTTAGTATGGTCTGTCTCATTTAAGTTTATGTATGCGATTTTATTTTTCGCAGGATTATCAAGTGTAAAAAGCATAAGAGCCCAAAGAATACACAGAGCAATAATCCCATAAGAGATAACACTCAAACTTGTTACATCAAGAAGCATACCTCCAATAAAACCACCAATAAATGTTCCAAAGTAGCCATAGCTATTGAATATCCCAAGAACACGACCTCTTTGGTGTACTTTGGCATACTTTGAAGTTAGAGACTGCAAGATAGGCTCTTGTAGATTAAAACCGATAAAAAAGATGATAACACCTGTTGCAAATGCCATATAAGTGTGACTAATCCCGATAATAAGATATGCTATAGCAAGGAACAAAACACCAAGAAGTAAAATAAGTTTAAACTGTCCTTTCTTTTCAGCTATCATAGCTGCTGGTCCCATTGCCAATATACCAACTATCATAGAAGGTAAATAGATTTTATAGAGTTCATTTTCACCCCATCCATAAGTTTTAATCAAAACAATAGGAATAATCATAAACGCGAAAGTCATAAAACCTTTTACTAACATATTTGTTATATTCATCTTCATAAGATTTTTGTTTTCAAACATTTTAAACTTATCATTTTCCAAATAGGTATGCTTAATTACTGGAGGATCTTGCACATACTTCACTAAAACATAGATAGAGAGCAGTGCTAAAAATGTAACGATAAAAAAGAGTGTAGGAACACCACCAAAATAGGTCGCAATAGTAGGACCTGCTACCATAGAGAGTGCAAATGACATCCCAATACTTCCACCCATAATAGCCATCGCTTTTCCGCGTTCTTCTTCTTTAACCACATCACTAATAGTTGCAGTGATAACAGAACCTATAGCACCAGCACCTTGAAGTAGTCGTCCGATGAGTAGTGTGTAAACATCTGTAGCCAAACCAGCGACTAAAGAACCGATAGCGAAGATAAGAAGACCAAAAATGATTGTCTTTTTTCTCCCTATCTTGTCGCTCATCGTTCCAAAAGGAACCTGAAAGAGCATCTGAGTAATCGCATATCCACCTATGATAATACCAACCATAGTATGACTAGAATTTGGCATATCTAAAGCATAAACGGAGAGAACTGGGAGGACTATAAAGAGTCCGAACATTCGTAAGGAGATAATGAGATTGAGAGGGAGTATTTTTTTAAACATCTGTTTTTCCTTTTTCTATTGTAGCATCCAAAACTGATGCAAAACCGATGGCAATATATGCCAAGAACGCAGCGATTGTGTAGGTAAGGTGTAAGCCTATGGTATCACCAAACACACCCATAGCCAAGACAACGATAGAGCTTACTGAGAAGTT
>WFNM01000121.1 GCA_015488615.1 Sulfurimonas sp. | reverse complement strand
CCAACAAGAACCATCATACCTGCGTTTACACCCTCACAAGCTCCTTGCATAAGTGAACCACGTTTATGCACAAGTTCAACTGCATCAACATAGTCAATAGCACCAGAGGCACATAGTGCAGAAAATTCACCAAGTGAATGTCCTAAGAACATTTCAGCTTTTAGGTCTGGGCAAGCATCAGTAAAAAGCTTGTAAGCCACCATCTGGACTAAAAGAATTGCGGGCTGTGTGTAAGCAGTTTGACCTAGTTTGTCATTCTCTTCAAAGATTAATGCCCTAAAGTCAACACCTATGCGCTCACCAGCTTTTGCAAACATTTCACGAGCTACTTCAGAGTTCTCATAAAAATCTTTTCCCATTCCTACTGCTTGACTTCCCTGTCCTGCAAATATCATCGCTATTTTACTCATACTATTTCTCCCACTATAAATATTGTTTGTTATCAGATATTTTTTTTCTCAATGTATTTCTATTGAGCCCCAACTTATCCGCGAGTTGGAGCTGTGACTTAAACCTATGAAGACCAGCCTTAATAAGTGGTGCTTCATAAAGATAAAGATAATTTCTATAGTCATTATTTGAACCTAATTTATCATGTAAATAATTCTCAATAATCTGCATCAACTCTGTATCTTGAATATCCTGTAAAAGATAGTTTACCATCACCTGGCGTTTCAGAGAGTTAGAATTTTTAGAAAGGTCTGGTATAAAGTTGCTCAAGTCTAACTTCTGATTACCACCAAAAAGCTCTGATGCCTCTTCTTCGAATAAGTCTATTAGTTCATTCACATCCTCATCTCTATCTACAAGAGATGGAATATCAAACTTAACGCTAAAAAGATCATCAATAAATTCATTTGAAAAAGATTGTTTAGAAGTTGCAACAACATGAACACTATTCTCTTTAATAGCTACAATGAGTCGTTCAATATTTGGTGAATTGTCTATATTAGATATGATGATTTGACTACTGCTCTCTAAACTCAGGAGTAACTCATCGAAGTTAGATGCATCAACAATGGATGCATCTGGAAGTATAAAAGATGCTAAACACTTTTTTCCAACACCTATCTCACCCATAATAAGGGCATTGACACTGAGTGTTTTTAAAAGGGTAGCTGTTTTAAAGGCTTGGTAAGAAGCCTCTGAAGCAGTTACAAAATTAGTGACATCCACAGCCTGTACCACAGCTTTCACCCTCATCAGGTTTGTTCTCAGCTGGAACACCAGTCATTGCTTCTTCAGCAGTAGCTTCTCTTACATTGTTTACAGTTACTGTAAATAGTAATGTTTTCCCAGCTAATGGGTGATTAAAATCTATAGTAACAGTCTCTGCACCAATTTCTTTAACTGTTACTTGTGTAGTCCCACCATCTTCAGCTTGACCATAAAGCGTCATTCCTAACTCTAAATCAATCCCAGCGAATTGGTCAGCAGGAACTTCTTGAGTAGCTTCTGCATTATACTCACCATAAGCATCAGCAGGTTCTACAAGTACATCACCCTTTTCACCAATAGCCATATTAGTAATTCCATTTTCTAAACCTGGAATAATTTGACCTTTACCAAACATAAATACTAGTGGAGCTCCACCAACATTACTATCTACTACTGTGTCACCATCTTTTACTTCGTACTCTAAAGATACGATTTGATTTGCTTCTATTGCCATCATTATTTCCTTAATATTTTTAATATCGCGATTCTATCATAATTTTATATATTACTGCTGAAGAAAGCTTTTTGCATCTCTTGCTTCAGCAGAATTTGGATACTTAGCTACAATTGCTTTAAAGAAAGTATCAGCATGAGTCAAGTCTCCTGTTTTTTTCATACTCACAGCAGTGTGGAGCATCAAAGTTGGCATATAAGATGCCTTATCGTAGAGTGAAGAACTCTTTTTGAAGTAAGAAATAGCATCAGAATAATTTTTACGTTTATAGTTCATCTCTCCTATCATATAGTGTGCATAAGCAGGTTTATACTTACGTTTTATTAACTCGTTATAATTTGCAATAGCTTTAGTATAATATTTCTTCTTATAATAATTGGATGCTGCATTGTAAAGTACTGCTGAACTTTTTTTAGTGCTTGACGATTTATTAACCAGCTTGGAACGACTTTTAAGTTCTTTTGCCACTAAAACTTTAAATGCATTAACATCATTTACGAGTGTATTAAATTCACTTTTAGAAACATACTCTTTATTAATAGTGTCAATAAGTAGTGACATCTCTTGCATCACTGCCTTTTGCTTCTCAATACTCTGAGTATTTGTTATTAGCATATCATTTAAACGTTTCTCATACTCACTACTGTTTTGTGATTTTAAATTATTTAGTTCATTCTGTTTTCTGAGATTTATTTTATTATTATGTGCTTTTCTACTTAGACTTTCTATAATACTTTGTAGACCATCAATTCTCTCTCTTAATGAGTCAAGCTCGTTCTCTTGATTATTACTTTTCACAGAAACTTTGTGAAGGTTCTGTTTTGTTTCTAAAAGAACTTTTTCACTTGATGTAAGTCCATAAGGATGTGAATTTGAGAGATCACCAGCACCAAACGCAGAGGGTTCAGCAGCTAGAGAAATAACGGGAAGTAAGCAAGAGAGGAGGAGTAGCTTCTTACTAAATATCATATATCTAAACTTATGGTAAAAGCTTAAAGTTTACACGACGATTTTTAGCATAACATGCTTTAGTTTGAGCAGTACATACTGGATTTGACTTACCATAACTTACCATAGAGATACGATTAGCATCAATTCCTTCAGCAACTAATGCTTTTTTTACAGTTTGTGCACGCTCAAGGCCAAGTGCAAAGTTATACTCATCACTTCCCCACTCATCACAATTTCCCTCTAGTTTAACATTATACTCAGAAGCAGTAGTTTTACCAAGTTGTGCAGCCTTAGAAACTTTTACTTGCATATCTGGATTTAAATTATATTTATCAAATGCAAAATATATAGTTGGAAGTTTTGACTCAATATCAGACATACTCATTTGACCTGATGTATCACTTGCATTTGATGATGAATCAACCATGCTATCTTCTGGAGATACAGTCTCAACTTCGACTACTTCTACTTCTTGAGGTGCTGGAGTTTCAGTTGTCACTTTTGTATCTACAGTTGGTTTTTTTGAACTACATCCACTAAAAACTAATAGTGCTACTACAACACTCGAAAGTACTATACTTTTCATATTTGATTTCCTTGATTTTAAAAATTAAATTATTATATCTAAAAATAATAAATAAAGACTACAAAACAGAAGGTTTACCAATCCATTGATTGAACTTTACCATACTTAAGAGGGAAAAGATAGTTCTTATTATGCTTAAGCCTTATTATTCCTATACTACTTTGATTTTTATAATTTTTTATAAATAGAATAGCATCTCCATCTTTAGAAAACCGAGGAAACTCATTAACACCTGTTGCAGTAAGACGACGAATAAAATCTGTTTTCATAGATATAAGGTGAAGATTAAAAGTATTTCTCTCAAAAGCATTAGATGTCTCTCTAGCTTTATAAACTATATATTCACCATTTGAACTACATGCAGAGTTACTTCTACCATAATAGACCATTTGTTCTATTTCTTTTGTCTTTAAATTTTTAGAAAAAACATTTGGATAACCAAGCCTTGAAGATATGAAAATAAATTTGTTCTTACCCATAAATTGTGCATCAACATCTATACCCCGGTAACTAGTTTCTCTTTTATATTTATGTGTATTAACATCATATGTATATATATCTGGTTGCCCTTCTTTTGCCATAGTCAAAAGGAGTGTTTTACCATCACCGCTTACATCAGAGCAGATCATCATACCATCTGAAGAAATAATACTCGAGACCTTTAATGTTTTCATATCTACCTTTTTAAGTGTAGGTTTAATAGTATCTAATGTAGTATAGTAAAAAGTATTTTGCTCATAGTTTGCCCATTTAGGAAAAATATTAAAACCGCCTTTTATTATTATATGTTGATAAGCAAGAGAATAATCAGAAATAATTATTTCAGTCTTTTTAGGGCCAACAATACGAGAAAAAATCACCTTGCGTTTCATCCATGCAACAGAAGGCTCACCCATAAACTCATTTATATCATAGGCTATAGCATGACTTATAAACATATAAACATCTTGACGACCTACTTTATAACTTTTTGAAAAAACATTTTTATCGTCATGAATTAGTTTTATTTCTACATTGAGTCCGTCATTATCCCCTTTAAACATCTTATAACGAAGTACATAATTCATATCTTTATTCTCAACTAGAACAGAACTAGCATCAAATTTTAAAATTCTATAGTGTCTGTCAACATTAAAAATACTAAGAACATTTAAGTCTGCCACAAGAGATTTGAAAAATTGTAACTTAAAAGTTTCATTATAGTTTATCGAGGCATCTTCAATAGTAATAGATGGAAGTGTATCAACCTTTTTTATAACCTCGATAGTTGCATCTCCTGCAAATAAAAGTGCAAATGTAAATAGTAGTGAAAATAGTATTTTCAAATCTTACTCCTTAGATATTAATATTATAATAGTTTTACTTGAGCGATGCAAAGGATTTTCAGGGAAAATCACATGCATCAGTCTCATTTTAATTTTATCAGCTTCTCTATTGAGTGCATCATTCTTTGAATAAGTAAGTACACGAAAATCTAGTACTTTTCCAAGAGAATCCAACTCAATAACAGTTTTGACACTACTCCCTTGCGAGTTTGGAGGAACCCTGAAATACTGATAAACAATTGCCTGAATTTTAGCTAAATATTCATTAACCTGCTCTGCTGTCGAACTAGAATCTTCTTCACTCTTTGTATCTATACTATCAAGATCATGTACTTTTTTAGAAAGAGACTCTACATCATTCTCTTTTTTTATTTGAATTTTCTTCTGTATGTCTAAAAGTCTTTTACTATTTTGTAGTTTTGGTTTCTCTTTCTTATGTAGAATATTTTTTGTCCATACATCTGAAAATAAATTATTTATATCTACATCTTTTTTAGGTGTAGAAATTTCTTGAATAGCTGCTGTTTTTTTCACTTTTTTTTGCTTATGAGATTTTACTTCTGGTGCATTTAATGAGATAGAAATGTAAGTATCTTTTTTCAACCCAAAACTATTGTTTTTTGAAGGGCTAAAAAGCATAGTGGCAGCTAAAAATAGACAAAGTATAAAGAAAGCTAAAGAGAGAAGGCCACTAAAGTAAAAATTAGCATTTTCTTGATTATCCATTCTGTTTATCCATTAGTAGCTAGTGAGACCTCAGAGAATCCTGCTTGTTTTACGGCTGCTAGTATAGACATCACTATACCGTAATCTAAACTCTTATCAGCACTAATTAAAACTGTAGCATTTTTATTAAGTTTAGAAGAATAAAGTAAAAAATTATCCATAAAAGCATTCAGTAGATAAGTATCCTTATTTATCTTAACATTCTTATTTTTATCAATACTAATATGAACTGGAGGAATTTTTGAGAGTTGATGCGAGCTAGAGCCCTGAGGAAGTTTAATATTCTCTTCGTATATAATATTTGGTGCAATAACCATTAAAATTGCCAAAAGAACAAGCATAACATCCACTAAGGGAGTAATATTCAACTCTGGTTTGTCATCCCAATCATATAACATAATTTATGCCTTACGAGCTAGTATTGCGTCACTTTGCATTTGTAGAAATGAGATAAGTTCAAATGACTTTCTTTTTAATATTTGATGGAAGGTATAAGCAAAGATAGCTACAAAAATACCCCCTGCAGTTGCGATAAGAGCATCACTTACACCACTAGCAATAACTGACATACTTCCTGTAGTTTGTCCAATATGTGTAAAAGTATCAAGTATAGAGATAACTGTACCAAAAAGACCAATAAATGGAGTAGTAGATGCAAATACAGAGAGAATTGAGAGACCTTTTGTAGCCTCTTTAGTAGCTGCTAACATCGCTAGTGCCAAAACTTCTTTTGAAACAATATTACTTGTTTTGATAAAATTATTTAAAAAAGAGTTTTCATTAACAGTTGAACCACCCATCAAAAGAGATTCTAGTGAATTACTTTCAGTTTGCAGCCAACTACTAATAGAAAAATATCTGTAAAAGAAAACCCAATTAAGTATAAAAAAGTATACAGCCAAAAGAGCAAGAACTCCAATAGTCACCGGATTACTTTTAAGATAAAAGTCTATTAAGTTGTTTAACATAGTACTATATTAACTTCTGTGCAGCAGATTCGATTTTTGCAGAAACAGCTACAATAGCAAAATTGGAGTCTGCAACTTCGTTAATTAGAATCTTCGCTGCTTCAAGAGCTTTCGCTATTTCAGACTCGTTAGCACCACGAATTGGAGCGGCACCTTCTACTAAAATAATTACTTTTTCTTCATCTACTTGCACAACACCCCAGTTAATTACAATAGACTCAACTGATTTATCTTCTTTCTCAACATCTACCACACCACTTGTTAAAAGTGTTGTTAAAGATGAGTGATGAGCTAGTACTCCGAACTCTCCCTCTTCACCAGGAAGAACTACACTAAGAGCAGAACCATTATAGATTTCACCATTAGGAGTAAGGATTTCAAGTGTAAATGTTTCCATTATTGTCCTTTAAATAAGCCCTTCGGGCCTATTTGTTTTTCTCGTGTTTAGCAAGAGCTTCGTCCATACTACCAACCATGTAGAAAGAGTTTTCAGACATATGATCGTAATCACCGTTAAGAATACCCTTGAAACCTTTGATAGTATCTTCAAGTTTAACATACTTACCAGGAGCACCTGTAAATACTTCCGCAACAAAGAATGGTTGAGAAAGAAATTTCTCAATTTTACGAGCACGTTCAACAACATTTTTGTCATCTTCACTAAGCTCATCCATACCAAGAATCGCGATGATATCTTGAAGATCTTTGTATTTTTGAAGTGTAGTTTGTACACCACGTGCAACAGCATAATGCTCTTCACCAACAATTTGTGGATCAAGTAATCTTGAAGTTGAATCCAATGGATCAACGGCAGGATAGATACCTTTTTCAGCAATTTTACGGTTAAGAACTGTAGTTGCATCTAAGTGAGCAAAAACAGAAGCTGGAGCCGGGTCAGTTAAATCATCTGCTGGTACATATACCGCTTGAACAGAAGTAATTGAACCAGTTTTAGTAGATGTAATTCTATCTTGTAAAGCACCCATTTCACGAGCAAGAGTTGGTTGGTAACCAACAGCTGAAGGGATACGACCAAGAAGTGCTGACATTTCAGAACCTGATTGAGCAAAACGGAAGATATTGTCGATGAACATAAGAACATCAAGACCTTTCTCATCACGGAAGTACTCAGCCATAGTAATACCAGTAAGTGCTATACGGTTACGTGCACCTGGAGGCTCACTCATCTGTCCGTAGCACAGTGCAACTTTATCCAGTACGTTCGAGTCTTTCATCTCGTAGTAAAGGTCATTTCCTTCACGAGTTCTCTCACCAACACCAGCGAAAACAGATAAACCGTCATGACCGTGTGCAACGTTGTGGATAAGCTCCATGATGATAACTGTTTTACCAACACCAGCACCACCGAAGAGTCCAACTTTACCACCCTTAGAGTAAGGAGCAAGTAAATCAACAACTTTGATACCTGTTTCAAACATTTCAGTAGTAGTAGACTGGTCTACAAGTGGTGGTGGAGCACGGTGAATTGACCAAGTATCAGAGTCTGTTACTTGCTCACCACCATCAATAGTCTCACCGATAACATTAAAGATACGTCCAAGAACTTTATCTCCAACAGGAACTTTAATAGGAGCACCAGTAGCAGTAGCATCCATACCACGAACTAAACCTTCACTCATATCCATTGCAATCGTTCTTACACGACCGTCACCTAAGTGAGCTGCAACTTCTAATACTAAACGGTGTTCACCACCTTCTAGCTTTACATTAACTTCAATTGCTTCATTGATTACTGGAAGGTATCCATCAAAATCAACATCAACAACTGGGCCCATAACTTGGCTAATTTTTCCAATCATATTATTATTCTCCATTATTTCATAGACTCCACACCACTGATAATTTCTATCAGTTCTGTAGTAATAGCAGCTTGACGTGCTTTGTTAAACTGTACATTTAATGACTTAACCATATCTTTTGCATTATTTGTTGCTGTATCCATTGCTTGCATACGAGCTGAGTGCTCTGCAGCAACTGAGTCAATCAGTGCATAGTAAAGGTTATAATCAACATATTTGTTCACTAAAGAATCAAGCATATTTTCTTCATCTTGTGCTTCAATTTCTAACATTGATCTATTTGTTTCTTTAGGACACTCAAAAGTTGTAGTGTCAATTGGTAAAATCTTATTTACATGTAACTCTTGAGTTAACATGTTCTTATACCCATTATATACAATATGAAGGGCATCAATTTTACCATCTTTAAAGTCAAGAATAGATGGTCTGATAAATTCATCAGATCTAGCTTTATCAGGTTTAGAACTTAAATCTATAACAGCGTCAAAAAGTTCAACTTCGTTATATTTAAAAAATTCAACACCTTTTTTACCGATACCACGTAAACGTACTTTTACATTTTGTTCTTTGTACTCTTTTAAAAGTTTCTTAACAGCTTTAATAGTTTGAATATTAAAACCACCACAAAGACCTTTATCTGCAGTAACAAAAACAATGTCTACCATCTTTGGATTTTCAATCTTCTTAAAACAACGATTGTCAATTCCTCCAACTTTGGCACACTCTATACGTCCAGCTATCTCGGCAATTACCTGATTCATTTTTTGAGCATAAAGACGAGAACGGCTAGCAAGCTCTTCTGCGCGACGAAGCTTTGCAGTAGAGACTAGCTTCATAGCACGAGTCGTCTTTTGAGTGTTAGAAACACTCTTTATCTGTCTTTGAATATCTTTCAAGTTTGCCATTGTGTTATTCCTTAGTTAGCTACAAAGCTAGCTTTGAACTCTTCAAGTGCTTTAATTAAAAGTGCTTTAGTATCATCATCAACCTTAGATGCACTTCTTATATTTTCAAAAATTTGAGGATAAGATGCTTCTAGGAATGGATACATTTCAGCTTCGAAACGAACAACATTAGATGCATCCATATCGTCTAAGAAACCTTCATTACCAGCGAAGATAATTGCAACTTGCTTCTCTGCAGAAAGTGGAGAGAAAGGCCCTTGCTTAAGAACTTCAACCATTCTTTGTCCACGCTCAAGTTGGTTACGAGAAACTTCATCAAGATCAGAAGCGAACTGAGCAAACGCTTGAAGTTCACGATACTGAGCAAGGTCAAGACGAAGAGTACCTGCAACTTGCTTAGTAGCTTTAATCTGAGCAGCACCACCAACACGAGAAACTGAAAGACCAACATTAATTGCTGGACGAACACCCGAGTTGAATAGATCTGTTTCTAAGAAGATTTGACCATCAGTAATTGAAATAACATTTGTTGGAATATATGCCGCAACATCACCAGCTTGAGTTTCAATAATTGGAAGAGCAGTAAGCGATCCAGCTCCCTCTTCATCAGACATTTTTGCAGCACGCTCAAGTAAACGAGAGTGAACATAGAAAACATCACCAGGATAAGCTTCACGACCCGGAGGACGGCGAAGGATAAGTGACATTTCACGGTATGCAACTGCATGCTTAGAAAGATCATCATAAACGATAAGACCATGTCTTGCATTATCACGGAAGTACTCTCCCATAGTAACACCAGTATATGGAGCTAAAAATTGAAGTGCCGCAGCTTCAGCAGCTGTTGCAGATACAATAATTGTGTACTCCATAGCACCATGCTCTTCTAAACGACGAACAATTTGTGCTACTGTTGACTCTTTTTGACCTATTGCTACGTATACACAAGAAACACCATTACCCTTTTGGTTAATGATTGCGTCAATTGCAACTGTAGTTTTACCTGTCTGACGGTCACCAATGATAAGCTCACGTTGACCACGACCAATTGGCACCAAAGCATCAATTGCTTTAATACCAGTTGCAAGAGGCTCATGAACAGATTTTCTTTCCATAATTCCAGGTGCTTTTTCTTCTACGAAACGAGTTTCAGTAGTTTCAATTGGGCCTTTACCATCTATTGGCTCACCAAGAGCATTTACAACACGACCAAGAAGTGCATCACCTACTGGAACTTTAAGAAGTTTTCCAAGACGCTTTACACTCATACCTTCGCGAAGTTCAGTGCCAGCACCAAGGATAACAACACCTACTGCACTCTCTTCAAGGTTCATTACTAAACCTTGTGTTCCGTCTTCGAACTCTACCATTTCTCCAGCCATAACATTGCTTAGTCCGTAAACCTGTGCAACACCATCAGCATAAGAAACGATCTTACCTGTTTCATTAATATCAACATTTAATTCAAAATTGTCGATACGTTCTTTAATTATTGAGCTGATTTCATCAGCTTGAATTTTTGTTACCACTATTGTTCTCCTCTTATGAAGTTAAATTGCTTTAATTATATGTTCTATAATTTGACTATCGATTCTGTCTTTAGAAAGATTAATCTCTACACCAAGACCTGCTACTTCTACTTTAATACCATTAAAATCATTTTTGATAGATGATAATGTAATTGTAGAATCGAATTTTTTGCTTAAACCATTACCTAATTCAGTCATAACATTTGCATCAATATCGCTATTGCTGTAAACAAGTCCTGTATAAGTTTTAGTTGCATTAGCAATATCTTTTTTTAATTCTTTTGCGATTGCAGGAATTATATTGATACGTTTATGTTCAACTAGGAGTTTAATTAAATTGTTAATTTTATCAGACCCGGCAGATTTCACTGCATCCAAAAGGATACTAGACTTATCACTCGAATTTACATCCGGATTGCTAAGAATACTAACAAGTTTTTTATCAGAAAATGAATCAGCTAATACAGAAAATATCTCAGAGACATTTTGCATAAATGCAATATCTGCACCTGAATTCAAGGCTTTTATGTATTTTTTTGCAATAAGTTCTTCCATATTAAGCAACCTTTTTCAAAATAATATTAGCCATAGCTTCTTTATCTAAGTCATTTGAACTTTGAGCAAGAGTCTCTTTAAGAATATTGCTTACAACATCTTGAACCATATTTCTTTGTGCAAAGTTTTTTGATGAAACTTCTTGCTTTATCAATATCTCAAGATCAATCTCACACTGAGACATAATATTATCATTGATTATTTTATTCTCTTTCTTTGATGAAATAACTAAATCTTCTGCAAACTTCTCTGCATCAGATATTTTAGCAAGTGCCTCTTTTTTCAAAGCAATTGATTCATCAAGTTTCTCTTGAACCTTTTTCAATTCATCAGCGATTGCTTGACTTCTTGATGCAAAGTAATTCTTTGCAGGCTCCCCAACTAGATACCAAACAACTCCAGCAAATAGTAAAAAGTTTACTGTACGATATACAATATCAGTTTCACCATGGCCAGTTTCAGATGCTAATGCATAAGTTGATATCATCAGTAATAGTACTAAAATTCTACTCACATCACACCCTTATATTTGACTAAATTTAGCTTTAACAGCTTCTTTAAATACCGGAACTTGTGACATTAAGTCAGAAGTCAACTCATCTTGAGCACAAGCTAGTGACTGCTCAAACTCTAAATATTCATTAGCAAGTTCAGCGCGTTTTGCTTCTAACTTACTCTCAGCTAATTCCTTAGCATCCGCAATAACTTTTTCTCTTAGGGCCGCAGCTTCTAGTTTAGCAGTCATAATTATTGATTCAGCTTTTGCATTAAGTGTAGCGATTTCATCATCATTAGAACCGACTTTGTCGAGGTCTTTCTTGATGTCTTCGTCACGCTTATTCATAAAGCTAAACAGTGGATTATAAAGCCAACTATTTAGAACGGCTATAAGCGAAACAAATACAACAAATGTAACCAAGAGTAGTATTGGATTTATATCTAACATAGCACCTCCTAAAAGTTGCGAGATTATACTATGATTAAATTGAAAGGATAGTTAAATGTAGTGAAAAATTTGAAACTTTGTGTTTTAGTCTCTAAGATGTAACATAAACTCTTCTATTTCTTTTTCTGATGAAAACTCTATGGTAAGAGAGTTTTTGCTAGTTTTAACTTTAAGACCTAAAGCATTAAAACGATTTTTTACTGAGTCAAAATTATATAAAATATTTTCTATTTTTTTAGGAGTAATTTGGGGAGTAGATTTCATCGATTTAATCATCGTTTCAACTTCACGTACACTCAGCTTTTGTCCTATAATAGAGTTAACAACTATCTGTTGTTCCTTATCATTAAGCCCAACTAAAACTTTTGCATGACCAGCTGTTATCTTTTTTTCTAAGAGAGCTTTTTGTGTTTTTACTGAAAGCTGCAGTAAACGCAAAGTATTCGTAATATGGGTTCTACTTTTATGAATCATTATCGCTAATTCATCATGTGTCACATCGTTTATTTTAAGAAGTTCGCCATAAGCAATAGCTAGTTCTATTGCATTTAAATCTTCACGTTGAATATTTTCAATAAGTGCAAATTGCCGCATCTTTTGCTCATCAGAGTTAAGAACTATCGCACGAATATCTTTAAGTTTAGCTAATTTACTTGCACGAAAACGTCTCTCACCAGCAATAAGCACATAGCCATCTATATCTTCTGAAACAACGATAGGCTGTAAAAGCCCATCATTTTTAATTGACTCAGCAAGCTCATTAAGTGCCACATCGTCAAATGTCTTTCTTGGCTGAAATGGATTTGGGCGTATTTCTTTAAGTGATATCTCTAAAATCTCATCTCTTTGAGAACCTTCATTCTCATAAGCCTCATCTATTTCTCCAAGAAGAGCATCAAGTCCCCGTCCTAACTTCATTGATTTCATTATTTTATTATTGCCTGTGCTAAATTTTGATAAGCGATTGAACCACTTGATTTCACATCATAAAGAATGGCAGGTTTTCCAAAAGATGGAGACTCTGCTAACTTTACATTACGAGGAACTACTATATACTTTTCTTCTTCATCTTTAAAGAGTTTTCCACTAAAATGCTGTTGTAAATCTGCAAAAACCTGCTTTGAAAGGTTGTTTTGAGAACTAAACATTGTAGGTAGAAAGCCTTTAATCGTAAGCTTTGTGTTAATAGATTTTCTTACAAGCTTGACAGTATTTAAAAGCTGTGCAAGACCTTCAAGTGCAAAGAACTCACACTGAATAGGGATGATAACTGAGTTTGATGCTGATAGTGCATTAATAGTCATCGGTCCAAGAGCTGGTGGAGAGTCTATAATAATATAATCATAATCTTTTTTGATATTTGCAATAGCATTTTTAAGAACTAATTCTCGTCCTTTTGCTTTGTCAGCATCATAATACTCTTTTTCTATTCCTACTAAACCAATATTTGATGGAGCTAGATGAAGTGTAGGTAACTCTGACTTTAGAATAATATCCTTAAGTTTTTTTGTACCAATAAGAACATGATAGATGTTAAACTCATAATCATTTCTATGAAAACCTAAAGATGTAGTAGCATTTGCCTGTGGATCTGAGTCAATAAGCAGTACTTTTTTCTCAGCCACAGCAAGTGAAGCTGCTAAGTTTACAGCAGTAGTAGTCTTACCTACTCCACCCTTTTGGTTTGCAATTACTATTACTTCGCTCATCTTAGACTGTACACCTTTTGCCCATTTATTAGTAAACTTCCATCATCTTGTAGCGCTGCTTCACTTAGTGAAACTTTTTCGCCATTTATATGTGTGAAGAATTTTTGATTAGTCTGAAATTCTAACTTAAATTTGCTAAAAACTTGCTTCCATAAAACTCTTTTTTCTATATTTTTAAAATATCTTTCTAAGAGCTCTTTTTTCTCTACTTGAATATCTAATGCCACAAATATTTCATCTTTTTTTTCTAAGTTCACTCCAACACCACAAACAAGACTCTTTCCAACAATATTTGTAATCATTCCGCCTACTTTACTCTCACCTATATATAAATCATTTGGCCATTTAAGAAAAACCTCTGAGCCAAAAGAGTTCAGTGTTTCTTTCAAGAGATAGGAGTAGTAAATAGATGCTGACTCTAATTTCAAGTCTTCGGGTAAAGTCTCTAAGTCAAGTGCAAAAGATAAAAACAGATTGCCCTCTTTTGAATTCCATGAATTGTTACGACTTCCTAGACCTGCTGTTTGAATATCTGCAACAATAGCTAGTGGGAGTTCCTCTTTATTTTTTTTGAGTAATTCTTTGAGATAGGTTTGTGTAGAGGGAAGAGACTTAAAGAAAAGTGTCTTCAAGTGCTAACCTTTTTCCATTTATGTAAGAGATAACACTCATCTCTTTTTTTGATTGTGGCTGTACTGTAAAGATTCTTAGCACACCCTTTGTACAAGCAACTACAATATTATCACTATTTATTTCTAAAATCTTTCCAGCTTCATAGAGAGAGCATTTATCCATTAGTTCTATCTTTTTAAGCTTCATACCACTCCCTAAGTAGATACCTGGCCACGGAGTAAATGCACGGTATTTATTATAAACCTCATAAGCACTCTCGAAATCTACTTTGCCATCTTTTTTTGTAATTTTTTTACAGTGAGTAGCCTGATGTTCATCTTGTTTCTTTGCACTAAAACTCTCAAAGTTATTAAGTACATCTACAGTAAGTCTAGTAGCCAGCAGAGTCAGCTCATCAAAAAGAGTTTCAACCATCATGCTCTTAGGCACATCAATAGTCTCTATCTTTAAAATATCACCTGTATCTAAACCCTCTTCCATAAGCATAGCGGTTACACCTGTCTGCTTATCATCATTGAGAAGTGTCTGCTGGATAGGGCTTGCTCCACGGTACTGAGGAAGTATAGAAGCATGAAGGTTTATACAGGGTGCATGATCTAAAATTGCACGAGGTAGTATCTGTCCATAAGCTGCCACTACTATATAGTCACACTCTATAGTAAGAAGCTCTACTACTACCTCTTCATCACGAAGTCTATTTGGCTGATAAACAGGAATATTTTTTTCCTCTGCCAAAACTTTAACCTCAGGAGCAGTCATGATCTTTTTACGCCCTACTGGTTTATCTGGCTGAGTATAAACTGCCACTACATTTATGTTTGATTCTTCAAGTAGTCTCTCTAAAATCTTCTGTGCATAATCAGGTGTACCCATAAAAATAATGTTCATTTATTTTGCCTTTGTAAAGAGTGTACCACCCTTATGTTTATTCTCTAAAGTAAAAGATTTTACATCACTCAAATCAAAACCACTTGCTAAAAATGTATCTGTATCAGCATCTAAAAGATATGCAGCAGCTTTGAGCTTTGTCACGATTCCACCTGTTGCAAAAATATCATTTGGCGTTGCTTCTCTCTCTAACTCTTCTTGACTTATGGCATTTACCACTGCTAAAACTTTTGCATTTGCATTAGCTCTTGGGTCACAATCATAATAAGCATCAATATCTGAAAGAATAATTAACAGGTCTGCGTTTAAGTGCTTTGCTACAAAAGCAGAGAGTTGATCATTGTCTCCTACTTCAAGCTCTTTTGTAGAAGTTGCATCATTCTCGTTTACAATAGGAACAATACTATTATCTAACAAGATTTCCACAGTGTTTTTAATTTTTTGTATATGATTAGATTTTTGTAAATTTGCAGCTGTTAATAAAATTTGAGAACATAAAAGATTATACTCTGCAAATTTCTTTGCATATTTATTCATTAAAATAGGTTGCCCGAGAGAGGCTAGTGCTTGTTTATTTTTTAAAACTGTTCTATCTAGTTTAAGCTCTGTATAACCAGCAGAGACAGCACCAGAAGAGACTAAAATAACCTCGTTAGTTTTCTGAAGTTCTACTAAAAATTCTACAAGTGATTGCATTCTTTCTAAGGCAACCTCTGCATTTTTAGTTAAAACAGCTGAACCAACTTTAACAACTATGCGCATACTCAGCCTATGTTCTATCTGTTTGAACTAGATTAAAAAGTGCATGCTTCAGTGGGTCTATATTTTTATGTGTCGCTGAAGAGATAGAAGCTATAAGATATGGAAGAGTTTTATCAAACCCTAGCTCATCAGAAGCATTCTCTTGGATATAAAAAGGAACATCATTGTCGAAGTTAAACTCATTTTCATAAGTAGGCTTCAAACCTAATAGCTCGATAAAGCCCTTAACTTGCTCTGCTAACTCATCTGGAGCAATAACATCTGAACGAGTAAGAGCAATAGCAAACTTGCTATCCCCTAATATCTCTGAAAATGAAGAAATTTCATCTTTAAGAACTTCTATCTGCTCTTTAAGTTCTCTATAGTTTCCAAGGTCTACCATATAAAGAAGAATCTTAGTACGCTCAATATGACGTAAGAACTTTATACCAAGTCCTTTCCCCTGATGTGCTCCACCGATAATACCAGGAATATCTGCCATTACAAATGATTCATAGTCTCCAATATTTACTTGACCAAGCTTTGGAGTAAGTGTTGTAAACTCGTAGTTTGCTATCTCTGGTGTTGCATTTGAAACTGTTGAGATTAGTGTTGATTTACCAACATTTGGAAAACCGACTAAACCGATATCAGCGATAAGCTTAAGGTCTAGTTTTATAGCTCTTGTCTCACCCTTTTCACCAGGCTGTGCATATGTTGGTCTTTGATTCGTAGGTGATTTAAAGTGAGTATTACCTAGTCCACCCTTTCCACCTTGAATAAACTTCTCAACTTGGCCATCTGTTGTCATATCAAAAAGAATATCACCAGTTTCTGTATCAACTATCTGTGTTCCAGGTGGTACTATAATAACTTTCTTATCACCTGATTTTCCACTACAGTTTCTACCCTCACCCGGTTTTCCACCATCTGCTTTGATGTGCATTTTTCTCTGAAAGTGAGAAAGTGTATGTGTATTGTTGTCACATTTAAAATAGACATCACCACCTTTTCCACCGTCACCACCATTTGGACCACCATTGAGTACAAATTTTTCACGACGGAATGCTACACATCCTTGTCCACCTTTTCCTGAGCTTACTGTAAGTTCGACGCTATCTGTGAACATTTTATTTCCTTGAGGTTAAATAGTTAAAAATTGACTTATCCATAAAAAAGTGAATTGTTAAATATTTTTGTTTATTGTGAAATTAGTAAAAATTTCGAATGAAAGAAAAATAGATGAGCACAAAGGCTCAAATATTTGTAGAATTTATACTGCAGGTATAATTGAAACTTGTTGACGTTTTTTATCTTTTCTTTCGAAACGAACAACGCCATCAACTAATGCATAAAGAGTATGATCTTTACCCATTCCCATATTATTACCTGGGTGAACTTTAGTTCCACGTTGACGAATGATGATGTTACCAGCGATTACTGATTCTCCACCATATTTCTTTACACCAAGTCTTCTACCAGCTGAGTCACGATTATTCTGTGTACTACCTTGACCTTTCTTATGTGCCATTCTATGCTCCTTGAGTTATTTTAAGCTTATGCAGCTATTTTCGTGATTACAACACGAGTGAAGTCTCTTCTGAAACCACGTTTAACTTTACTGTCTTTACGACGACGTTTCTTAAAAGTAATAACTTTTCTTTCACGTCCTTCTCTCATAACTTTAGCAGTTACAATAGCACCTTCAACAAAAGGAGCTCCCATCTTAAGCTCACCAGCGTTAACTGCTAAAACTTCTTTAATCTCTATAACAGTACCAGCTTCAAGTGACATCTTGTCAAGTGATAATTCATCACCCTCTGTCACTTTATACTGCTTACCACCATTTTTAATAATTGCGTACATCTGCGGTCCTTAAATATATATGTATTTCTACAAAAAGTTCGGAATTATATCCAATTAAGCTTTAAGTTTTATTTAATTACTCTACTAAAGCGAGAGCATCTATCTCAACGAGTGCATTTTTTGGTAAAGTTTTTACTGCAACTGTTGAGCGAACTGGCTTGTGTGAGCCAAAAGCATCAGCATATATTTCATTTACAACTGCGAAGTCATTCATGTCTGCTAAAAAGATTGTAGTCTTTATAACACTTCCTAGGCTACTTCCTGCTTCATCTAAAACTGCTTCAAGGTTTTGCATTACTTGCTTAGCTTGAGCCACTACATCCTCGCCTAAGACAGTGTCACTACCATCAGGAAGAAGTGCTATTTGACCTGAAGTGTAAACCATACCATTTACCACTACTGCTTGTGAGTATGGGCCTATCGCTGAGGGTGCTTTTGTCGTTTGTACAAATTTCATCTTATTCTATCTCCTTAAATTTATTTACTTACTTTAACTTTATTTTTTGCATTATCCATAAAAGCATCAAAACAAGCTATTCCTCGATATCCTAAAGATGAGTAAAGAACCTTTCCATTACTATCTACAAAATAATGCCTAGGAATAGGCGTCATCTTAAATTTCTTAGGAATTTCATGGTGATCCCTTGAAAGGTGTATTACTTCAAACTCCGTATAAAGTTTTTTGAGGATATTTTTATCTTTAAGTGTTGTATTTTCAAATTTTCTACACCACTGACAACTATCTGATGTTATAAATACATAGACAAGTTTATGCTCTTTGTGTGCATTTTTTAGTGCCTGTTTATAATTACTACTCCATCCAAGCTCCGAACCAAAGAGTCCAATTACTAAAAACAGTATTATTACAAACAGTTTCATCTCTTACTCCCAATTTGTAATAAGTGTTTTAAAAACATAGTAGAGATCTTCAACTTCCTTGCGTGTTGTACACTCATTAACTGAGTGAATAGAGTTATTTCGTACACCAAATTCTATGACATCCACACCCATTGGAGAGATAAAACGAGCATCGCTTGTCCCTCCGGCAGTTGAGTGTTTAGGATTTATGCCCGTGACTGTAGAGATGGCTTTATCAATCTGCTTCACTATCTTCGTGTCTGTGTTTGTGTTAAAAGGGTACGAACCTTGTGTTAAACGCAGCTCATAATCAAGCCCTTCAAAGTGCTCTGCTACAAACGCGATAATATCTTTTTGTGCTGTTTTTGTATTGTTACGAACGTTAAACATCATCTGCAAATCATTTGGTGTTACATTTGTCACCTGCATACCAGAACGAATATCAGTGACGACAAACTTACTCGGTGCAAAAAACTCATCACCATTATCTAAGTCAACTCCAGCCATATTACCAAGAACTTGGGCAATCTGATGAATAGGGTTGATTGCTTTTTCAGGGTAAGCGGCATGTCCTTGCTTACCATTAAGTGTGAGATAGCCATTTATAGAACCACGGCGCCCGACTTTTATGGCATCACCAAACTCTTTTTCACAAGTTGGCTCAGCTACTACACAAGCATCTGGAAGCATATCATTATTTTCTAAAAACTCTAAAAGTTTGACCGTACCATTTATCGCTTCACCCTCCTCATCTGATGTTAAGAGTAGAGAAAGTGTACCCTTAAACTCTTTTGTTTCTTTAAGAGCTTGTGTAAATGCAGCTACACCAGACTTCATATCTTGTGTCCCTCGACCATATATATAGCCCTCTTTTTCCACCGCTTCATAAGGATTTGTATCCCAATTATTTCCAGCAGGAACAACATCCACATGACCAGCAAAACAGAGATGTTCTCCCTCAGAAAATTTCTTGTAGATAAAGAGGTTTTTTACATCTTTGACATCCACACGAATTGCATCAAAATCCTCTAAGTATTTCTCTATAAAGTCTAACAGTCCGCCATCATCTGGTGTTTCACTTTTCGTACTTACAAAGCGTTTGAAGAGTTCTATAGTATCCATATTTTAATCTTCTGGATTATCATAAAAGATATATGGAGTAGAGAAGTTACTGATTTCAAAGTAAAGCTTTTTCTCACCCTTATCAACTTTATAATTATGATTGAGATCTAAGTAACCATAACCATATCTATAGTTTCTCGACTTTCCACTTCCATCTGTTGCTTCAGCAGTAGTAAGCTTGTCTATCTTGAGATAGCGTTGTACTAATTTTCCACCCATATAGATGTCTAAAACACCATCAGTTCCTGTCCAGTTTTGGATACTACGACCTATTTTATTCTGTGTCTCTTGTGTACATGCACTAAAAAGAAGTGCTATAGTTACTGCTATAAGTGTAATAAGTTTTTTTCTTGTTTTCATACTATTTCTTTCCTGTTTTAAGAAGTCTAAGAGCAGACTCTTCATCATCTGTTCGCATAAGTGACTCACCTACTAAGAATGCATCTACTCCTACCTTACTAAGATCTTCTAACTGTCCATGCTCATAGATACCACTCTCAGCCACGATAATCTTCCCATTTGGAATAAGTGGAATAAGATCGTAACATAGGTTCATATTCATCTCAAAAGTTTGAAGATTTCTATGGTTAATACCTATAATGTCTGCACCTGCATAAATAGCTTTGACTAAGTCTGCTTTGTCATGTACCTCAACAAGTACTTCAAGCCCTAAGTGTCTTGCATAGTTATGTAAATCTTTAAGCTCTTTTTTAGGGAGTGCCGCTGCAATAAGCAAAATAATATCAGCACCATGTACCATCGATTCTAAAACCTGATACTTAGAAACTATAAAATCTTTACGTAGAAGTGGTACACCAACATAACGGCGAATACCTCCAAGGTAATCAAGATTTCCTTGAAAGAAGTGAGGCTCTGTTAAAACAGAAATAGCACTAGCACCACCACGCTCATAAGCCTGAGCAATCGACAGAGGATCAAAATCCTCACGAATCACACCCTTAGATGGGGAGGCTTTTTTTACCTCAGAGATTATTCTATACGGATCTTCCTCTGTCGCTTGAAGAAATGGATAAACATCACGAGGTTGTCTTGCATTAAATGCCAGTGATCGACCTAACCAGTCAAGAGAAAACTCTTTTTCACGCTTGATTAAGTCCTCTTTTGTTTTTTTAATAATATCATCTAAAATCATTTTCTTTTTTTACCTTTTTGAGTTTTTATACATCTTTCTATCGCTTTTTTATGCACTAATACTTCTGGATCATCTCCGCCTTCGAGCATTAATACTTTATTTATTACCTTTTGCGCTTTTTTACACTGGCCAAGTTTATAGTATCCCCAAGCACGAGAATCAAGATAGTAAGCAGAATTGGGCTTTAGCTCTAAAACCTCATCTATGTACTTCATACCTTTTTTCACATCAATCTCATGGTCTATAAGAATATAGCCTAAGTAGTTAATATATGTTGCATTTTTCTCATGTTTAATAACATCTTCAAGTTTGTGTATAACACTAGAAAGAGTCTCTTTGCTAACTTTTGCTCCACTTCCTTCATATTCATAAATAGCACTTTGACCAAGATAGTTTATATCACCTGTCTGCTCATAAAGTGTATCAGCTAAGTGATATGCTTTTTTATACTTTTTTGAAGACATATAAAGCTGAAGTAAAAGAGCATCATCAGCATTAGACTTTTCTAAAAACTCTGTTAGATGCATATAGTCATGTTTATAAGTATATATCTGAATAATCTTTTTAGCTACATCATCACTTTTTTTGTACTCATAAAGTCTTAGATATACAGAAAGTAAACCTTCAAGGTTATTGTCATTACTATAAAAAGCAGCTAAACGATGGCAAACTACTTCTGAACACCCCAACATTCTGGAGTGTGTTTCTAAATGTGCTATCGCTTCTTTTTTCTTTCCTAAATTAACATAAAGAATAATAGACATTTTATCAAGTATCTTTTCATTATGCTCTTTGGCATAAGCACTTTCCAAATAACGAACGGCAAGATCAAACTGTTGACGTTTAGAGTAGATATCTGATGTTAGAAGATAATCATTAGGCATTTTTGTTTTTGCAGCTAACTTTGTAGAGAGTGATATAGCTTCGTCTAGTCTATTTTGTTCAAAAAGGGCAATTACTTTTAGTCTAGTTAATGGTGCATCAAACACTGCATCTTGACTCAAGGCATTCACTCTCTTAATAACTTTATCATATTGCTTAGCAATAAGATCATTCTCAACAGAACGATAAAGATACTCTTTTTTCTTTGATTTTTCATATAAAGTTTTAAAAAGCTTTGATGCTGATCTATTGTCTTTTATCTGCTCAGCACGAAGTGCAAAAAGAATATAGGTATCCTCTTGTGCAAAAGATTTTTGATTTGCTTTTACAACCGATGGCTTATTTATACTACAAGAGCTAAACGTAAGTATAAGTAGCACAAAAGTAACTATTTTAATCATCTATTATTCCTGGACACTCTTCTTTTAACTCATCTACCCGTGTTTTAAAGTAATCCCAAAAAGGAAAAGTTATACACTGCGATGGCCTTTGTTCATATATTTTACAGCCATTTGATTCTCTATCATAAAAAATACATTCATAAGACCCCTCATGAACTTGTTCTTTTATAGAGTATTTATAGCCATTTTTAAAGAGATACTCTACTCCAAAATCATTAACACTTAGATTTAAAAGTGCTGCAATTTTAAAGATTTCTTCCTTACTCACATAAATATAACCACTCTCTCCCGTACAGCATCTCCCCTCACAAGTCGCACAAGCATCTTGATTAAAAGCATAAGGATAACCCTCTTTTTTTATTATAATTGACATTTTATACTCTGTGTATTAGATTTTTTATAGACTTTTTTTGCTTGCTCTGATGTCTCGATACCCTGCATAACAATTAATGGTGGATATGTTTGCATCATTGAATTAGAGCCATTACGTGCATGAATAAGCACTAAAGAAGCACTTTTATTCTCATTAGGGTGTACAAACTGTACATCAACCACTCGCATTTTCACTTTCTCTAAGGCTACACAAATCTCTGCAAACACTGTGGGGTCATAGCAGAAGATAAAATGCGAATGTGGTTTGAGTAAACGCGAGACCTGCTTAAAGAATGCTTCTAAAGGTAGGTTTGTATTGTATCTTGCACTGCGAAGCATCGCATCTTCACTCTTTCTTGTACCCTTCGGATAAAAAGGAGGATTTGAGATAATATAGTCGTACTTCTCTTGAACTTTTAGCTCTAAAAAATTCTCTTCATGAAGTTTGTACTCTATCTCATTTTCATTCGCATTTTTTCTAGCATAAGGTACAAAAGGAGCATATTTTTCCACTGCTTCTAAGCTTACTTTTTTATTATCCCTTGCTACTAATAAGCCTACTATCCCGCATCCTGCTCCGACATCAAGAACTCGGCCGCGAGGATTAAAACTATCTATAAAGTCATAAAGAAAAAGAGAGTCAGAGTTATAACAGTAACCTGATTCTGGTTGATAGAGTGTCATAGGAAAAAAAGAGCCTTTTAGATATAATTTCCTAATTATAACTTAAAGGCATTAAATGATTATTATTCCAGCACGTTTAGCATCTTCGCGTTTCCCTCAAAAAGTACTTGCAGATATAGGTGGCCTTCCGATGGTTGTCCGTACTGCAAAAAGAGTAGCACATCTTGATCGAGTCGTAGTTGCTGCTGATGATGAGAAAATCATTGAAATTTGTAAAGAGTATGGAATCGAGGCGATGCTTACTTCTACAACACATAAGAGTGGTACAGACCGCATTCATGAGTGTGCTACTATCTTAGAATTGGATGATGATGAACTTATCGTCAATGTTCAAGCAGATGAGCCTTTTATAGAACCTGATGTTGTAGAGGCACTCATGAAAAAACTCCAATACTTGCAAAAAAACAATGCTTCATTTATTATGGGAAGTTGCTACAATGCTATAAATGCAGATGCAGCCATTGATCCTAATCTTGTAAAAGTAGTACTCGATGAAACTGATAATGCTATCTACTTCTCTCGTTCAGCCATTCCCTACAACCAAGGTGGAGGAGCGAAGTATTTTGGGCACATCGGAATTTATGGATTTTCAAAAAAGAGTTTAAAGGAGTTCTGTTCTCTTAAAGATGCACCCATAGAAGATATAGAAAAACTAGAGCAACTTCGTGCTATTTATCATGGTAAAAAAATCACTATGGTAAAAGTTGCTTCAACTGGATTTGGTATCGACACGATAGAGGATTTAGAGAGAGCTGTAGAGATATTTCTCTAAGCTTTTGTAGTGTTTTTATCTTCTTGATTTAGTCATTATAGTAAAAGAGCCAAACTGCTCTAACATACTAAACTCATGCTTTGCACAAAAAGTAGTTTGCATAGTGTGAAGTAGAGATTGTGCCTCTTTTTTAGCTTCCTCTTTTGTAGAAAAATCTTGAAAATCATTCAGACCATTTTTCACAAAACAACTACATGGGCTTGTTACCTTTACCTTATACATCATTACTCTCCTTAAAAATCAAATATATCATCAAAGTCATCTTCCCCATCTGCTGGAGTATCATTCATAGTGAGCATACCGCTAATAGTTTGGCAATTTACGACAATAGTAGCATTCATAAAGTCTACACTTGGAGCACCCGTATAAAAAGTCTGCTCCACCCAGTTTGACATATCTTTGCTAAATGCAGAACACATAGGGGCAAAAGAGTTGGCATTTTCCAGAAAGACAGCCATATGATCTCTCATATCTCTCGAGAGGGATGCTAATGCTTCAGAAATATCTACAGCTTCTGCATAAGTATGAAGTATGCTAGCAAGCCTATCTACAAAGGAGTAAATCTCAACAACTTCTTCTTCATTTAAGTCACTTCCAACTAGCAGCATAAGTGAGTTTAACTTTCCAGCATACTCTTCTAAGTCGATCATATCATCACTATCTAAGTAGTCAAACACTACTAATGGAGCTGAAGCTTTCATAGTTAGCGGTTCAACTTGTACAGTTTTGATGATTTCAACCTGCTTTGCTTTAGCAGGCTTTATAGGTTTATATACTGTTTCATCTTCATACTGTTTTGCTTTTATAAGCTCAAAAGAGATCTTTGAAGCACTTAACTTAAAACCCTCTTTCATCTCATTTTTTTTCAAGATTAGCTCTACTACTTTTATAGGCAGTACATCTATGCCTGTTAAAGTAAAGTACTGTATATCTTCAGACTCTTCGATATAAAGCTTATTTATTGCAGAGAGTTGCATCTGCTTTTCAACTAATGCAACTATTACACGAATCACATCACTAAGATAGTTTGACTTTGCCCTTGCTTTTAAGAGAAAAAATTCCCAAAATTCTGCAAGAGCATCCTCAGAATCTAAAATGAAACATGTATGACGATTGTAAATTTCATTTGAAAAGAGGTTAACAAAACGAGATGTTTCTATGACTTTACTTTTTCGAGACTCAACAAGTGCAAGATAGTTTTTCATTCTTCGCTTAAATATATCTGGATCTATAGGTTTAGAGATATAATCCTCTGCACCATTATTTAAAATTGCACGTCGCTGTTCATCATCATCGTTTGTAGAAATAGCAATAATCATAAGCTTAGGATGATTTTGGCGAATTATTTTACTCGCCTCAATGCCATTCATATTTGGCATATTTATATCCATAAGAACGATATCGAACTCTTTCTTAGCACATATTTCTACTGCTTCGAGACCATCTGTAGCTTCTTCAAGTGCGAATCTTACACTATTTTGTTCTTCATAGTTCTCTAGCAAAGCTTTTACAACTATTCTATTTGTCATGTTATCATCAACTATTAGTATATTCATACCAAAGTCTAGCATATAAAGCTTAGATTTTTTGTAAAATTTCCTCTACACACCGTTTGTAATCTTTCATACCCTTAGAACGTTTAAGATCTAAAACGATAGGTTCACCAGACTCAAATTGTTGTGCAAGTTTAATATCTATACCTATAGGTGAAAGAAGTTTTTCCTCACCAAAAGAAGTTTTTACTTTTTCGACAGACTCTTTGTGCTCATTTATATGAGGATTATACATCACAGGTAAAATACTTACATCTGCTATATCTCGCTCTTGTGCCTTAGCACTTTTATAGAGTGCTCTCAGCATCTGTCCTACAGCTACAACACCTAAGTAGTGTGGTACAAAAGGGATAACAACACTATCAGCAACTTCAAGAGAGTTCTTCAATAGAGCATCAAATGTTGGAGGAGTATCTATAACACAGTAATCAAAAAAATCTGCTATTTTCTCGCGTTTAAAGCGGTTTTTAAGTATACCTCGAAGATCTGCATACTCATACACATCAAAGTGAGCGAGTGCAGGAGAGAGTGTGAGATTTTTATGTACAGTAGGAATAAAAGTTTCACTCAGTGTAGAACCCTCAAAAATAGAATGCACTCCAAGTTTTTCATCTGGCTCGCAACCCACACCAATAGAAGCATGTCCCTGAGTATCTAAATCTAAAAGTAATACCGAACCATGTTTTGCAAGTCCACTTGCTATGTTTACTGCAGTAGTAGTTTTTGCAGAACCACCTTTACGGTTACTAATTACAATAGTTTTCACTAGTGTTAAATCCTTCTAAAACAGCCTGATAAAGACTTTTTTTGTCACAAAATGCATAAGTACATTCGTAGTTCTTTTTGTATGCCATGATAAGCTGGAGTACAGCTAAGTGAATATCTTCGCACTCGCTAAAGTTAAATTGTAGAACTTCTCCTGCTTTCTCTTGTAAAAAATCTCGAAAAGAGACTACCTCATCTTCATAAATTACTGAAGTGAAACTTGCTTCATTGTTTTCATATGTTATTGCCATTGTAGTTTCCCTTTACTTTGCTAATGTAACTGTTTTGATGACATTAATTAAAACACCATCCATATCTAAAACCCCATCTAACTCTAAAAAATTATTCATATCATGATTAGATCCAGCATCTGCTATATTATCCTCTTCAATATGAGCTATATCTTCTATTGCATCAACTTTTACTGCAAAAATGCCTTCTGCATTATCATAAATAATCAATTTTTGAAGAGAATTCCCTACAATGTCCAACTCATCGACAAATGTATCTAAAGCACCCATTGTATGCTCATAAATATTTTGAATATCTACATTAAACATTTTCATGGCTTTTTCTTGATCTCTCTCTTGCATATCAAGAACAGCTCCTCCTGTTAAGTGTAGCATCTTATGATATTCAACAAGTTCATTTAAAATTTTTACAACATGATCATCATAGGCGGTAAATGAGTCTATCCACTTTCCTAAACCACAAGCATGAGGATTAAGTGTTTTTGTAAAATTTTTCCCTGTCTCTACAGAAATTTTCAGAGCATTAACCCAGTCACTATGCCCTTGCTTTAAACGTTCAAAAAGAGTTTTAAGTTCGCTCTCATAGGTATGCATATTGATTAATTTACGAAAGTTCATAACCTTTATAACTTTCTCTTCATAAGACATCATACCATCTATATACTCATGAGAATTAGGAATATTTGTCAATGTATCTGACTGAATAATGCGCTGAATATTTTCTATATTCAGTGCATATTTATTCTCTCCAACACTAAACACTATTAAATCTACCATATCATACTCCTTATGCTACTTTGATATCTTCTTTGAGCTTCTGGCAAATACTTAAAAGTCCAAGAGGATCCATCGCCATGATAATCTGACCATTCCCTAAAAGTGCTGTTCCACTAAAAAGTGGATGCCCTTCCATAATACCAACAAGAGGCTTCTGTACAACATCAAGCTGTCCTAAGAATTTATTAACAACGACAGCAAGAAGATTATTTTTTATATTGAGCACTACTATAGAAAGTGGCTGATCTTCAGTTTCTCCTTCATTTAACATACTTTTTATAAAAAGTAAAGGAATGACATCACCACGAATATAAACAAATGGTTCATTATGTAAATATTCTATCTCACTGCGTTCAATCTTTACTGTTTCACTTACACTATCCATCGGAATACCATAGTGAATAGAGTTCATCTCAATATGTAGTAACGAAGTCACAGCTAAAGACATAGGAATAGCAAGTGTAATTATTGTTCCCTCATTTGCTTTTGTAGTGATACCTATACTACCACCAAAACTCTCTATAGATTTTTTCACAACATCCATACCTACACCACGACCACTAAACTCCGTAATTGTCTCTGCCGTTGAGAGACCAGGAAGAAGAACTAATTCTGCCATCTCTTTTTCACTTAGTGCATCTATCTGCTCTGGAGTCATAAGCCCTTTTTCAAGAACTTTTCCAGCAACTCTTTCCACATTAATACCGGCACCATCATCAATAATCTCGATTATAATTCTATCAGATTGTGCATATGCTTTAAGGGTAACTGACCCAATAGGATTTTTACCTTTTTGCTCACGAACATCTGGCATCTCTATACCATGATCTAGTGAATTTCTCATGATATGAATCATAGGATCAGCCAACATTTCTATCATATTTTTATCAAGTTTTGTATCACCACCAGACATCTCTAGTTTTACTTTTTTATTAAGAGTTTTTGCTATATCTCTTACAAGTTTAGGATATCTATCAAACACATAAGAGATAGGGAGCATGCGCATGCCCATGATGAGATCTTGAAGTTGCTCACTTAAACGGTTAATAAAAATATACTTATCCATTATCTCGCGTTTTATTTGATCATGAGACATACTCACCACATTATCAGCTAAATATGGAAGTGAGTTCTTTGCTACAAGAAGTTCTCCTACTACATTCATTAAAGAATCAATAGACTCTTGTTCTACTTTTACTGTTTTACCAACTACCGCTTTGTGCTTTTCTTCTTTAGGTTCAGCTTTTACGACTTTCGCTTTTGCTGCTGCTGGGGCTATTGATGCTGTCACTTCAGGTGTAACTGCCTTCTCTTCAACTACAGGAGTCTCTTTCTCTGGAAGAAGTTCAGTTTTTGTCTCAATTACAGCTTCTTCTTTTGCTTGCAGCGGAGCTGCTTCACGACCAAGTTTTTCATCTAAAAAGGCACGAACGTCATCTTTAGATGTAATCTCTGGCATATCAGGAAGAAACTTTCTTGCTTTTTCAAGTGTAACTACCATCCGTAGGAGATCTTCATCTGTCTCTAAAAATGCAAAAGCCTTATCTTGCTGTTCAAAAATATTTTTTATAGTTTTATGAATAATCTCAGTAAGCTCAGGTGCACTGCTCTCTTCTTCTACTGAATTCTCTCTTATTTCAGAACTTATTGGAGCAGTATTTTCTACTCCAGCTACTTCCTCATTTGTACTATGTTCATTAGAGTATACTTCTCCTTGGAAAAGTGTTTGAAAAAAACCATCGAGCTTTATTGTATCTTCCTCTTTAATCAAACCAACTATATCTAAAAATCGTTCTAGTTTTGCATACTGTAGTGTCTCTTTGCCAACAAGTTCCATAGAGCTTTCAACTTCACTTTTTATAGTTGCAAGGTCAAAATCTTCTGCCACACTAGAGAGCTCTTTAAGTGAGTCTATCTGTAATCCGCTGTCACCTCTTGATATAGAGAGTAGAGAACTTATATCTAGTGGTAAAAATTCTAACTCATCTATAAAGTTAAAAAGTGAATCTTCTATCTCTTCATATGTTGCATAGATAAACGCTGTAAGAGAACACTTCAAAAGAAGTCCCTCTTCATCTTCTGTACCACTAAGCACACCCTTAGCATTTTCATCACTCATACAAGAGAAAACACCTTTAACCTTCTCTTCTAAAAGACTGAGTGTATAGATAGGATCATTTCCATAGACCATACAAGAATCATCTACATCAAATGTTATAGCATAGAGATTAGCCTCTTGAGTAAAGCCTTCATCTATTGTCTCATTGCAAAAAGGTATTTTAATATCATTTACACTACGAAGAGTGTTAAGAGGAAGATTTAAAACAGACTCTTTATCTGCTAGAGTAAATGGTAAACTCCACTCCTCCTCACCCTCGACTTCTTTACCCATCTGCTCACTAAGGTTAGCAATAATCGTCTCAACAGTAGCTTCATCAGCATCGACAATATCACCTGTCTCCTCAGCAGCTTCTATGAGATTTACAACTTCATCAAAGGCATCATAAAGAACATCTACCATAGAATTTTTAAACTCTATCTGGTTTGAACGTAGCATATCTAAGAGATCTTCTGCATGGTGAGTAATATTTTTGACAGCTTCAAAACCTACAATGCCACTTCCACCCTTGAGTGTATGTGCAGCACGAAAAACAGAGTTAAGTAACTCTGGATCGTCTCCACCGATTTCGCCAATATTTTGATCTATGAAAGCAAGGTTTTCTCTTGCCTCACTTAAAAATTGTTCTAATAATTGATCCATAATATTTTCCTTAATTCTTCACTAAAATATCTATATATGCTTGTAACTGATCAGGTTTAATAGGTTTTGTCTCAAAAAGGTTCGCACCAATTTTATAAGCATTTTCTTTATCTATATCTTTTGCTTGAGTGGTTACCATAATCACTGGTACAACTTTATTATTCTCCTGCTTACGAAGATCTTTTATAAAAGAGTAACCATCCATAATGGGCATATTTACATCTACTAAATAGAGATCAATACTCGCACCCAAACTTTTTTCTAATGCTTCCATTCCATTTTCAGCTTCGACTATATCCATACCCATACTTTTAAGTATAGCACTATGATAGTTTCGGACTGTTTTTGAATCATCTACGACCATTATTGTTGGCATAATATTCTCCTAAAAAAATTCTATTTCATCATCTACAGAACTCTCTGCAGATTTTCCAGAAAACCGACTCTTCTTATCTTTAGCTTCTTGCAAAGTTAAGTTGAGTTTTTCTTTGAGTTTAGAAATACTTTCGTTAGCTAAACCCTCATCACTCTTGTAAGCATGCGAAAAAATATCTAAACTTGTTTTCGCACTTTCAATCGCATCTATAGTCGCAGTAAGTTGTTGTGTAATAATATCTTGATACTGCAAAGCAGTTGAAATATCTTCATCAATTTCAAGACCATTTTTTTCCATGAAACTACTCATTTTCATTAAAGATTCATTTGACAGTTCTATAACATCAAGCTGTACCTCTTTAATATGTGTAAGTAGTTCATCTATCGAATCAAGCATTATCATTTTTAGTCCTTATGCAGGTAAACGCAGCACTCTAGTTATCGCTGATTTAAGTTGTGCTGGATTAAATGGTTTAACTATCCATCCTGTTAGTCCAAGTGCCTTTCCTTGTTGCTTAAGTTCAGGCTTTGTTTCTGTTGTAAGCATCAGAGTTGGTGTACGTTTCGTGGCAGGGACCTCACGTAGCCCTTTTAAAAACTCAAATCCATTCATTACAGGCATATTAAGGTCTGTAATGATTAAGTCTGGTGTTAATCCAGCTTTTATTTCTGCTAGGGCAACCTGTGCCTCTGTATACTGTTTTACTTCTATTGGCATTGAGTTTGTAACCATTCTCGTTGAAGCTAATGCTGTCTCACTATCATCTACAAATATTACTAATGGCATATATATTCCTTAATTTTTATTTACTTTTGGTATATCAAAGTATTGTCAACTTTCTTCGCATTAAATACGGAAACTATTCGACTCATATATTCAGCATGTCCTAAAAGAACATAACCACCAGGGTTTAACATATCATAAAAAGTCATGGCAACCTCTTTTCTTGAGGCATCATCAAAATAGATAAGCATATTTCTTGAAAATATAACATCAAACTTTCCAAGCTTTCTCATCTGTGCTTTATCAAAAATGTTAGCTACTTGAAAATCCACACTTCCTTTAAGGTCATCACCAAGCTCATAGCCTAATGGTTTCTTCACAAACCATTTATTTAAAATTGGTTTTGGTATAGCATGCACAGAACGATCACTATACTTCGCAATTTCAGCTTTTTTAATAACAGTAGAATCAATATCAATACCTACTACTTCAATATCTCTCTCTTCGACAACTGTACCCTCTTCTACGATATGAAGTATCATAGAGTATGGCTCTTCACCAGTTGAACAAGGAGATGAGAGTATGCGCAGTGTTTTTGAAGCTGGCATTTTTTTATGCAGTTCAGGAAGTATAGAGTTTACCAAGACTTCAAACTGATCTTTTTCTCTAAAAAAATATGTCTCATTTACAGTAACCGCATTCATAAGCTCTTGAAACTCTAACCCATCTTTATCTTCAAAACGAAGTTTAAAAAAGTACTTACGAAAATTGTCCAATCCTAATTCAGCAGAGCGCTTATCTATATACTTTGCAATCTTATCAAAGTGCTTATCAACTTCTAAACTGATTCCACTCTTTCTATAGATAAATTCTCCGATCTTTGCAAAGTTTTCTTTAGATAATAGATGAGCCATGAGCTTACCCTTTTATGAGTGCAATAGCACCATCAACAGCAAACTCAACATAGAACTCACCAGAAAAACGTTCTTTAAGAGATTCAAGGAGCGGTATATCATCCACTTCTCCTATCTCTCCCATATAATCAACCGCTGTCATCGCAACATTTATATCTTCTTCTGTCTGAAGTAACTCAACTAGCATATCACGCGACTCTGAGAAATCAACATCACCAAGAACATTAATAGCAAAGATTCTTAAGTCTCTGTCTTCACCAATTAAAAATTTCACAATGTAGTACTTAATAGCTGCTCCAAAATTACGAAGCATTGATATACCAAGGTTACGGATATAAGCATTTTCAAGTTTAAGTAACTCCATAATCTTTTCAATAGGTGCTTCATCTGGATCCATAGAAGAGATAGTAGAAGCTATCTTTGTAGCAATATTTTTGTGTATGTCTTCTTGATAAATATACTCAATAAGAAAATCTCCACCATTATGAAAGTTTACAATCTCTTCTATAATATAGTCTTTGTCTGCATCTTCATCAGCATTTTCAAATGCTTCTATCGCTTCATCTAAAGTAACATAACTCTCCAACTCAACAATATTCTGTTTTTCATGATTTTTTACTAATGCCATTTATATCACCCCTTCTCTATCTAAGTGCTACTATTTTTCTTAAGATAGCAGGAAAAGCAAGTTGTTCTAAAACTCCGCCTCTATCATAAGCTTCTTTAGGCATACCATAGACAGTAGCACTCTCTTCACTTTCACCTAAAGTATATGCACCAGCTTTTTTTAAAGCCACCATAGCATCAGCACCATCATCACCGATACCAGTTAAAATAACGCCTACTAAGTCTTTACCCTTAAAAATTTCTAAAGCACTTTTCATCATTTCGTTCACACTTGGTTGAAAGAAATTATCACCTTTTTTACTGTCTTCACGAAGTACTATTTTACCAGAGACTTTTTTAGCAAAGTTAAGATGTACTCCACCCTTAGCAACATAAATATGACCTGGAAGAAGTTCCATATTTTGCTTTGTTTCTTGAACACTAAGGCTTGCAGCACGGTCTAGTCTCTGTGCAAATGCAGCAGTGAACTGTTCTGGCATATGCTGAACAATACAAACAGTATGTTTAAAGTCTGCAGGAAAAGCAGAGCATATCTGCTCAATCAAGCCTGGTCCACCTGTTGAAGAGCCTATAAGAATTACTTTTTCAATATCTTTAGAGCTGCATGGATGAACAACTGCCCGCTCTCTTCGCTCAGAAGTGGCACGATGTCTTTCGCGTAGAGAAGGCTGTGCAAGCTTTCGTTTAAGACGTCTTGGAGAGATACGACTCAGTGATTTTACTTTTGCTAAAATTTCTTCACGGTTCTCATTTTCTCCAACATTCATAGTTCCAGGTTTAGCTATGAAATCAACTGCACCCAAATCAAGTGCATCCATAGTTATACTTGCATCTGCAGTTGTCAAAGAGCTTACCATAAGTATAGCAGTTGGTTGAGATTGCATTATTTGACGAACAGCTTCAATGCCATCCATAATAGGCATATTAATATCCATTGTAATAACATCGTACTGCTGATTAGTTGCCTTAGCTACTGCTTCTTGACCATTTCTTGCAGTCTCTATCTCGAAGCCAAGAGTCTCTATCATCTGTGTTAGCTGTTTTCGAACAAGTGCTGAATCATCTACTATTAGTACTTTTTTAGCCATTTATATGCTCCGAACTCACTATTTTTTTTATATCCATGGAGAGAATAAGTCGTTTGCCATTATCAAGATGAAGAATATTATTAAAATAACCTTCACTCTCTTCTATGATATCCTCCTTTTCAATACTCATAATATCACTAACACTATCCACAATAAAGCCTATACGGTTATTCTCGATATTACAGATAATAATCTTAGCTTCTTCAGTAATTACAGTTGGAATATTCAATTTCTCAAAAAAAGAAAGTGTTGCTACTATCTGACCTCTAATATTAATTATTCCATCAATATACTCTTGTGTAAATGCAACTTTTGTCGAAGACACCATATCTATGATCTCATCTACATAATCTACATCAAAGGCATACTCTTTTTGTGCAAGCTTGAAGATTATAACTTCTTTTTCATATTCTTTAGTACTTTCATTTTGCTCTAGAACATCTATATTTGCATCTATAAAAGTCTCATTTTTCATAAAAATTTCTGTTATAAGTTTATCATCAAAAAAAGATATTAATGTATCTTCATTATGAATGACACCTGCTATTTTATTGCCTTCAAATGCTTCACTCATATATTCAATGTTTTTAAGTGCTATATTTTTAATATCTATGATACTATTTATAAGAAGACCTATTTTTTTATTATTATAAGAAACAACTAAAATTCGATTTGATTCACTCTTTGTAGACTTAAAATCATAATAGACTCGAAGATCAATGACCACCAGCAACTCTTCTCTAAGAGTAATAAGACCTAAAACTTCATCAGAAGTTCCAGAAATATTTGTATATTTTGTATCTGCTAAAATAATTTCTTGAAGAAAATCAATATCTAAGGCATATTTTTCGTTTTCCATTGCAAAGATTAAAAATCGTTTATACTTTTCTTCTTTTACTATATTATCTTTTATCTTCCCTGCTACTATCTCTTTTGACTCTATAGCAACTTTACTCATTTTACTAAACATTTTTTCTAAAGAAAGTACTTGCACTAAAATATCATCATACTTATAGATAGCTATAACAGGGTCATCTTCAGTTTCTATATATTCAATATTTTTTTGGTCGATTTCTATAGTATTATACACATCACTTACAAGTAGTGCATTTGAAGTAATATCTTCATTGAGACTAATTATTCTTGCCTTAGAATCAGCTAAATTTACCTCTGACATCCCAAGAAGTAGATTCATATCTACCATAGAAACGACACTACCTCCAACAGAGCATAAACCTCTTACCCCAAATGGACATAAGGGAAGAAGCATCAAATCTGGAACTCTTGAAATCTGGTTAATATCTTCAGTAGATATACCATAATTTTCATGAGCATTTTTTACAATCAAAACCTCATCAACTTGCATAGTCTTCACCTACTTTTACCCTTGTTGTAGTTCATCTGCCATAACTGCTAACTCTTCAACACCTTCACTAATATGTGTTACAGTATCAATAATAAGTTCACTTGCTTTACGAGATTCACTTGCGTTTCTTGCACTAAGCTCTACTGCTTTTTGAATTTCATTAATACCAATCATAACCTGATTCATACCTTCAAGATTTTGATCATTAGTAGCTTTAAGCCCTGTATACTTATCAAGTAAATCAACTAAAAGCTCTGTGATTACAATAATGTCATTTACTAAAGAATTTACACTAGCTTCTTCTATCCCTTGAGAGTATAATAGATCATTCCAGTCACCCTTAACTGTGTCAATCTCAGAGTTCATTGACTCGACAATGTCATTGATCTTTTCTGTATTACTCTCAGAATCTTTTGCTAAGTTTCTAATATCTGCACTTACAACTGCAAAACCTTTTCCAAAGTCTCCAGCACGAGCAGCTTCAATACTTCCACTAATAGCAAGCATATTAAGTTGTACTATTGAGTTAGAGATGTTCCCAACTGTCTTATCTACACTCTTTGTCTCTTTTACAATAACATTTAATTCTGTTGCTGCACTATTACCCTGTGAAATAGAATCCGAAAAAGAAGTTTTAATTTCAACAACTGAAGATTTTACTTCATTAAAAGAAATTTTTAAAAGATCAAAGTTTCTTCTTGCTATCTCAATAAGCTTATCAATATCTTTTGCTGTACCTAAACCTGCTTCAACAAGTTCTTTATTGTTTAAAGCACTCTGATTTGTACTTTGTGAAGAGTCTTCCATCTGATTAAGGGAACTTGTCACTTCTTCTAGTGCATTTTGAATCTCATCCATAGATGCGCCTATAGTATCTGCACTCATAGCGATATCTTCTGCCGACTTCATTGTGTCTGTAGAGTACTTTAATTCTTCTGCTTGATTTGACAACTCTTTTATATCATCTTCCGTTTGTGCTAATGCATCTGACTGGACTTCTATAGAGTTAAGAGTGCGTTCCACTGAAAGTGCTATCTCGCTAGATGCCTGTGCTATATCTACAGAACCATCATTGATTTTTTCTATAAAATCACCAAGTTGACTAGTGTAAGAACCTATACTTCTTGCAGCTTCTACAGAATAAACAGCTATTTTTGTAAGCTCTTCCATCTTTAATGCAAGTTCATTACCTTTTACTCCATTACCAGAAATAGTATTTGTAGTAGCACCAATACTTTTAATAATGCTATCGATACTTCCCTGAATCTTATTTACAAGCTCAGAGATAAACTCTGCATTTTTTTCACTCTCACCAGCTAAGGCACGTGTCTCATCAGCGACAACCGCAAAACCTTTTCCATGCTCTTTAGCACGACTCGCTTCGATAGCTGCGTTTAGGGCAAGAAGATTTGTTTGATCTGCAATCTTCGCAATAAAGCCAACTGCATTTCCAATGTTTTGTGAAGACTCTTTAAGCTCTTCACTTTTTGTTGAAGACTCTTTAGCTACGGTTACTGCATTACCCATGCGTTCAACACTTACATTAATTTTACTAACTGCACCCATAATGTTATCACCAGCAGAGAGAGTTGAAACTGTTACTGCATTAATTGTTGTGGTCATTTTATTTATATTTGAGCTAATGTTCTTTACATTTGAAAGGGCTTGCTCACTTGCACCGCTATTTTCTTCTGCTGCAGTAGCAATCTGTTCCATAGAAGATTTGAGCTGTTCTATAGCACTTACACTCTCTTGTGCATTATCTAAGATACTCATAGAGACACCTGCAATACTTTCACTTATCTGTTGCTGCTTTGCTAATGTTCTCTGCTTGCGTTTATCTGTGCCACTTGAAGAGACTACACTGTGAGATGAAGACGAACTTCCTTTTTTCATTAATGCCATTATATTTTCCTTACTCTTAATCTAATGTTGCGTAAAGCTCAATTGCTTTTTGAATGTCTTCGCGTGAAGGTTTTACTCTAATTGATACATATTTAGTATTGCCGCTTTTATCTATAGAACGAAGTACTGTTGCATATACCCAATAGTATCCGCCACCTTTACGAGAGTTCTTTACATAACCTGTCCAAAACCCTTTAGACTGAACATCATTCCAAAGAGATTTAAATGCTGTTCTAGGCATGTCTGGATGTCTAACTATATTATGCGGTTGCCCAATTAAGTCTTCTTCTGTCATATTTGCTACTTTAAAAAATGAGTCACTTGCATAAGTTAGGATTCCTTTTTCATCGGTTTCAGAAAGAAGATAGAGATCATTAAAGAGAACTTCACCATCATCCAAAAAAGTTAAACCTTCTACACTTATATCATTATTATTATTTTTCGACACAATAAATCTCCAATAAAATTAAATTGCACAAATCTTACTACTTCAACACTAAAAGAGAATTGAATTTACAAAAAAAAATGGATAAATATATATTAAATGAGGATATTTAGAGAATAGTTGAATAGTAGGGACAGAGCAATGTCATATAGCATTTATATTTTTATAAATTATAAGTTTTTATGATTTAATTAATAGAAAAAAAGAGGTTCAATCTAAGAAAAAATTCTTAGACTGAAAGAAAAAGTGTGCTAACTAGATGTTATCACGGATTTCAAGAGCATCAACAAGTTTCATGTAAGCGTCTTTGTCTTTACGTTTGAAATATCTCATTAAACGACGACGTTGACCAACAAGTTTAAGAAGTCCTAAACGTGATGCATGATCTTTTTTGAACACTTTTAAGTGCTCAGTTAACTCTGCAATTCTTGTAGTTAATAATGCAATTTGAACTTCACTTGAACCAGTGTCGTTTTCATTACGTCCGTATTTTGTAACAATTTCTTGTATTTTAGCCGAATCTAAAGCCATAATAGCCTCCTGATGGGTATATTAATCTAACATTCACACACTAATATGTAAAGTTGAATTGGAATTATAGCGAAATTATTCTTTAATTTATAGTACATAGTAGTTTTAGGTTTTTTAGCTATAATAAAAGTTACAAATTATAATAAAGAAAAAATATGTTAATAACCCGTGCTAGTGAATATGCAATACTCTCTTTAATACTTCTTAGCTCTTCTAAAGACCCTATGGATAGTGAAACACTCTCTCGTGAGCTGAATATTCCAAAAAGTTTTTTAGCAAAGATACTCCAATCACTGGCAAAAAAAGGCATTCTCAAATCTTACAAAGGTGCAAAAGGTGGGTTTTCTCTTGATAAAATGCCTAATGAAATAAGCATGCTATCAGTTATGACAACTGTTGAAGGAAAAGCACCAGCAGTTTTTGAGTGTGCACCATCAGAAGAGAACTGTCCTTCAAAAAAAGCAAACATCTGTTCAATCTGGCCATTTCTTCATAAACTTCAAGGGAAAATAGACTCTTTTCTCGGTGAACTTACACTTGCCGATATTATAGAATAGTAGAGAAAAAACTTGGCAAGAAAACTTACATTTAAACAGCAAATCAGTATTACCCTTAACTTCTTACTTGGACAAAAAGATCTTAGTGTCGTTATTTTTGTAATGGCGATTCTTGCCATTATCATTGTACCTCTTCCATCTCCTGTTTTAGATGTTTTACTGACCGTTTCTATGGCCATGGCTGTTCTTATTTTACTTATTTCGCTCTATATTCCTAAGCCTACGGATTTAACAACATTTCCAACACTCATTTTGATTCTTACACTTTTTAGACTCTCTCTAAATATTGCTACGACAAGAATGATTTTAAGTCATGGTAGTGAGGGACCTGCCGCCATGAGTGACATCATTACCTCCTTTGGTAACTTTGTTGTTGGAGGAAATTTTGTCATAGGTATCATCGTATTTTCTATCCTAGTGCTTATCAATTTTATGGTTATTACCAAAGGTTCTACTAGAGTTGCAGAGGTTGCAGCACGTTTCGTACTCGACTCTATGCCAGGTAAACAGATGGCAGTGGATGCGGACTTAAATGCAGGACTTATAGATGATGCCCAAGCAAAAAAACGCCGTGCAGAGATTCTTCAGGATGCTAACTTTTATGGAGCTATGGATGGTTCGAGTAAATTTGTTAAAGGAGATGCAGTTGCCGGTATCATTATCACCCTTATCAATATCATCGGTGGATTCCTTATAGGTGTTTTTCAGCACGATATGAGTGTTAGTGATGCTGCATCTACTTTTACACTTCTTACTATAGGTGATGGGCTTGTTGGACAGATTCCAGCACTTATTATCTCTACTGCAACAGGTATAATGATTACGAGAAGTTCCAGCGATGGAGGGAATTTTGCTGAGGGAACTATTAACCAGATGGTTGGGAATTCTAAAATCATGATGATTGTTGGATTTATTATGATTCTTTTTGCACTTGTTCCAGGATTACCTACTGCTTCTATGGGATTTGTTGGTATTCTTTTTGCCTCTCTTGGCTGGGCTATCTATAAGTTTGATAGAGGGGAACTCTCTATCTTGGATGTTGACAATATTGTAGGGTCAAAATCAAAAGCACAACTCAAAAAAGAACAAGAAAAGATCAAACCTAAAAAAACTAATGCAGAGTTAGCACAGGAGGAGGAAGCTGCTCTTGAAGATATCCTTAAAGTGGAGATGCTAGAGCTAACTCTCGGTTATCAGCTCATAAAACTTGCAGATACTAACCAAGGCGGAGACCTGCTTGAACGTATCCGTTCTATGCGTCGTAAAATCGCCAGTGATTTTGGTTTTTTAATGCCACAAGTGCGTATTCGCGACAACTTACACCTCCAACCGCAACAGTACCAAATACTCCTCAAAGGTATCAGTATAGGTGAAGGTACTATCCAACCAGACAAATTTCTTGCTATGGATAGCGGGATGGCTACAGGAGAGATAAAAGGTGATCCTACAAAAGAGCCTGCATTTGGTCTTGATGCACTTTGGATTTATCCAGATGAAAAAGAGGATGCCATCATCAATGGTTATACTGTTGTTGATCCTTCTACTGTTATATCTACTCATATGAGTGAACTTATCAAACGCAATGCCGAAGAGCTTCTTACTCGACAAGAGGTTCAAGAGCTCATGGACAAGATAAAGGAGAGTTTTCCTGTTATCGTCGATGATGTTCTCAAAGTCGCTTCAATCGGTCTTATTCAGCGTGTACTTAAAGCACTTCTTCATGAGAAAATTCCACTTAAAGATATGCTTACAATTTTAGAAACAATCGCGGATATCGCAGAATTTACGAAGAATGTTGAGCTCATTACAGAACAGGTTCGTGCAAAACTCTCTCGTGTTATCACACAAATGTACTCAAGTGAAGATGGAGTTATCAGACTCCTTACCTTTGACACAGATACAGAGCAGATACTCCTACAAAAGTCTCAAGAGCAAGATGGTGTTCGTAGCCTTATGCTCAATGTCAGTGAGATAAACGAACTCATCCAAGCCACAAGTGCAAAAGCTTCTGAGATACTTCAAAAAGGCATCTCTCCTGTTATCATTATCGTAGATCCTCAGCTTCGTCGTAGTATTGCTGAGATTTTTGAGCGCTTCTCACTCGATGTTATCGTGCTCTCTCATGCTGAGATAGATTCTAGTGCAACATTTGAAGTGCTTGGATCTATCGCTATGCAAACAACTTAAAACTTAAAAGGAAACACAAATTTTGAATAACAGAACAATTTATCATCTCTCACACATAGACCTCGATGGCTATAGCTGCCAACTAGTAATGAAGTATACACCCTACACAAAAGTAAACTTTAATGCCAACTACGGACCAGAAGTAAAAGCAAAACTCTCTCTTATCCTTGAAGCGATTCGTAAAGAAAAGTCTGCAGCACTTATACTCATCAGTGACCTTAACCTCACAGCAGATGAGTCAGACTGGCTTAAACGCGAGGTAGACAAATGTAACTCTAGCAAGATAGATGTAAGACTTACTCTACTTGACCACCATGGAAGTGGTGCACAAAGTGCAAAAAAACACGAATGGTATTACCTTGACACAGAACGCTGTGCTACTAAAATAATCTATGACTATGTAAAAGAACACTTTGAGTTTGATGAGCCATCATGGATGCAAAAGTATGTAGACATAGTAAATGCAGTTGACCTCTGGAAAAAAGAGGAGCATGATAACTTTGAGTATGGTAAAGTATGTATGCGTTTAGTCAACGAAACACGTGAGCTTAACCGTATAATGTTTGCTAACCAAGATAATGACTACAAGCTTACACTTTTAGAAGAAGCTATGAAATTTATTAACAAAGAGGATGCACCTATAGTTTTAGATGAGCAGATTCATTTCATAAAAAAAACTTTCTTTAAACGCGACAAAAACGACACACTAGATAATCTTGCAACAAATTTCGTTGTAGCACTTTTAGGTTCTCAGAGAAAGACAAATACTATTTATTACAAAGGCTACAAAGGGTATCTCTCTTATGCAGTTGGGAACACTTCCATAGTAGGAAATGGTTTCTTAGTAGCTTATCCAGAGTATGACTTCATCGTAGATATAAGTTTTAAAGGTGCTATGAGCCTAAGAGCTGACTATAAAGTAAGTGTTGCTCAAATCTCTAAAGAGTGGGCGAATGGAGGAGGACATCCTAATGCAGCTGGTGGAAGAATCCCATACTTTAAAGAGCAGTATAGCTACGAGAAAGTAAAACAGCAAATAGAAAATGTCATCAATGACAAAGAAGCAATGCATGGTGATTTAGAATGGAAAAAAGAGGACTAGCTCCTCTCCTTTTATATTTTCCTTCTTTAGTTATTTAAAAAGTAACGTTCTACACCATTTGCAAGACCAAGTGCTATTGCTTGTTGGTACTTAGAGTTTACTAAGCGTCTCGCTTCAGTAGGATTTGTAATAAAGCCAACTTCTACAAGAACTGCTGGCATCTGAGCCCCAACAAGCACCCAAAATGGACCAGGACGAACTCCAGCATCTTTAACATTTTTAAAGCTTTTGTGGAGGGAATTTAATGCCTCTCTTTGTAAATCTATCGCAAGTTTATTTGCAGCTACGATATTATGAGTATTGAGAGTATTTAAAAAACTCTCTTTTCCATAAAAGTTCATATCTTTTAAGCCACCCTTATTTTCACTGGCAGAGACCCGTTTTGCACGAGAAGAACGCGACTTATCTAGAAAGTAGCACTCTACTCCATGAACTTTTTTTGCCGATTTTTTGCCCACTGCATTTGCATGAATACTTATAAAAAGGTCTGCTTTTTTTTTATTTGCAAAACGTGTACGACTTCTAAGTTTTATAAACTTATCTGAGTCTCTTGTCATATAAACTTTGTATCCACGACTCTTGAGAATCTTCTTAAGTTTTTGAGCGATCTGCAAAACAATTATTTTTTCTCTATAATGCCTATATCCTATCGCTCCAGGGTCTTTTCCACCATGCCCTGCATCAATAACTATTCTTTTATTTCTATCAATTCTTTTAGATCTGATAGCTGCGTGCTTTGGTTTAACATAGCTAGATTTTTTGACATTAAATATACTGATGATAAGTGCTCTACTCTCTTTCCTAAAGTGTATTTTAAGCTTATAATTATTTTCTATCACTAAACGAAGAGTATTTGAGTTATACTGTACTATTTTTATTCTCTCTACACCCCATTTTCTAAGATTCTGAGATTGTGTCAGCATAGAAGCATGAATATCAAAGATATACTTATATTTTTTTGTTTTTGAATCATATAGAGTAAAATAATTTATTTGATTAGCACGAAGTTTTTTATCAAAAGTAAGCACTAAACGCCCATTTTTCCAATGTACTGATTTGAGTCTATGAGAAGATTTTATCTTAAATTGTTTCTTTATTTTTTTTTTGATATTTTTTTTAGATACTGGTTTTTTGTAAGTAGTTTTAGGTTTTGTGAACTTAAGTTCCTCTTCATATTGTGAAATATCTATATGAAGTTTCTTTCCACTTTGAACTATCCCGGCAAGAGCACTATATTTTAAAGAACTGTTTTCATGCATCAAAGAACGAAGATAAAGATTTTTGAAGTCATTATAGGCACGGAACTGCTTGCTTTTGTTGGAGGAGTTAGCAAAAGATTTTGCACGTTTAAGAGTCTCTTTATCACTCAGTGCACTCAAAGAGAGTGCGAAGATAAGGAGTAAAGAGAGTAAACGCAACATTAAAGGACTATTCGCCTTGCATAAGTTTGTTTATAAGTTCTTCTACTGTAATAATTTCATTAAGTCTGTAACCATTTGTTCCTGAGAAGAAAAGTCCAGTTTCAAGGTTACCCTCGTAGGCATCAGAGAGTCTATCCGCTATACAAAAACCAACTACCTTTGCCTCTTCACCACGGTTACAGGGAGCAACACAATTTGAGATACACTTGATAGCAGGACCCTCGCGTTTTTCTACCATATGTGTAAGCTTAGTTACCACACCTTGTGCTGGATAACCAACAGGAGAGCCCATAAGTTGTATGTCTTCTTCTTTAGCATCTAGTAAAACTTTTTTGAAGTTAGCATGAGCATCACACTCATAAGTACCGATGAAACGTGTTCCCATCTGCACACCACTAGCACCAAGACGCATCATCTCTTCTATATCAGACTTATCCCAAACACCACCGGCAGCGATAATTGGCATATCGCCCCACTTCGCTGCTTCTTCTACTACAGGAGCAACGATATTTTCTAACTGATACTCTTCCATCTTACACTGCTCATAAGTAAAACCTTGATGACCACCAGACTTAGGCCCTTCTACAATAACTGCATCAGGAAGTCTGTTATAGCGTTTTTGCCAACGTTTACAGATAATCTTAAGTGCTTTAGCAGAGGATACGATAGGAACAAGAGCAACATCAGGATAGCCCTCAGTAAACTCAGGCATATTTGTAGGGAGTCCAGCACCCGTGATAATGATGTCGATACCAGATTCACAAGCATCACGAACAACACGGCCATAGTCGTTGATAGCATAAAGAATATTTGCAGCTAAAGGTTTATCACCACAGATACTACGAGCACTCTCGATGATAGCGTTGAACCCTTCTTTAGAATAGAAGTTTGTTTCACTTAAAGGGCGATTAGACACAAGTTTTTTAGTGTACTCTTTATTTTTAAAGTAGCCTGTTCCAACAGAAGATATAACACCAAGTCCACCTTGAAGTGAAACATTACCAGCAAGTTGATCCCAGCTAATTCCAACACCCATTCCACCTTGAACGATAGGTTTTTCTATAGTGTATTTTCCGATTTTTAAAGAGTTGAAGCTCATGAGTTTACCTTTAGTTTTGCAAATTTTCTTTTTCCAACTTGGAGAAGGTACTCTCCAGCTGTAAGTACTAACTTATCATCAGTTACTTTTTCTTGGTCTATTTTAACGCCACCTTGCTTAATATCTCTTCTAGCTTGAGAAGTTGAGGGCTCAATGTTACAATCTAGCAGTGCTTTTGCTATCCAAACTTCCCCATCACATTCAAATTCGACTATATCTGTTGGGATTTGACTTTTTGCGTGTACTTTATCAAACTCCTCTTTAGCTGCATTTGCTTCTGCACCTGAGTGAAAACGAGCAGTTATTTCTATAGCTAATGCTTCTTTTACTTTTTTAGGATGTAAAGAACCCTCACTTACCCCTGATTTCAACTCTGCAATTTCATCAAGAGTTTTTGTACTAAGTAGCTCATAAAAACGCCACATCAGCTCATCTGAGATACTAAGCACTTTTCCGAACATATCATTGGCTGCATCAGTAACACCGATGTAGTTACCAAGAGACTTACTCATCTTCTGAACACCATCGAGACCTTCTAAAATAGGCATCATGAGAACTGCTTGTTGTTTTTTAATCTCATAAGCCTTTTGAAGCTGACGACCCATTAAGAGGTTAAACTTCTGGTCAGTTCCACCTATCTCTATGTCTGAAGCTAAATGCACAGAGTCATAGCCTTGTAAAAGTGGGTACATAAACTCACTTACAGCGATTGGCGTTTGTGAAGCATAGCGTTTAGAGAAGTCATCACGCTCAAGCATACGAGCAACAGTAAGGTTTGAAGCGAGTTGTAACATCCCTGCTGCACCTAGCTCATCTAGCCATTCATTGTTGTAAACTATGTCTGTTTTCTCAGTATCAAGAATTTTAAATGCCTGCGTTGTATAAGACTTAATATTTTTAACGATGTCCTCTTTTGTAAGCACTTTTCTCGTGGCATTTTTCCCAGTAGGATCACCAATCATCGCTGTAAAAGAACCTATAAGAAACTGTACACGAGCACCATACTTTTGAAAAACAGCAAGTTTTTGCAGAAGTACTGTATGCCCTAAGTGAAGATCTGGAGCAGTAGGGTCAAAACCAGCTTTTACAGTGTATGTTTTTCCCTCATCAAAGTATGCTTTTAAGAGCTTCTCTATTCTCTCTATGTCTATTATCTCAGCAGTTCCTCTTTGGATCTCTCTTAGTGCTTCTTGTATCATTATTTTTCTATTCTCCGTAAATTAATTCGTTTTATATGCATCATCAGTGCGTATAAGATCTATGACTTTTATTTTTGTCTCTATTTTACCACGTAATACATTAATATCTGACTCTTTAGCTTCAAATTCTAACTCACAAAATTTCGTGTAATCTTCACTCTCTTTACCAAGTTCAATAGTACTAATGTCAATGTTGAGTTTAGCAAGATATGCCAAGAACTCAGCAAGTGCACCTTTTTCATTATGCAGTGAGGCTATAAGTTTATAGTTGTAATGTTTCTCATGTGTCCACTTTAAAAAGACCATAGGAGTCTCTTCTTCAAGTTTTTTTGCAGCTACACTACAGAGTTTATGATGTACATTTACTCTATTTTTATTTAAAAACCCTAGCACTTCATCCCCAGATTTTGGGTGGCAACAGTAGTCAAACACTACATCCCCAACACTCGAAGTCGAGTAAATATCTAAACCAGCGATATTAGTCGTTTTAAGCTTAAACCGGTGCCTTGCAAGGAAGCTTCTAAAACGGCTATTTTTATTAATGTCTGCTACATATCTATGCATAACATTTTTAAAACTCTCTAAGTCAGAAGCAATGTTTGCTATGCTCTCGCAATTGTTTTCTTTAAACCATTCCTTGACTCTATGTGCACTTAAGCTCATTGATGTCGCTACTATATTGACCGCAGCCTTTATATTTATCTCACGAATTCTCGCATTACAGTTGAGCTTCATATTTGTCTGAGCTTTTGAAGTTTTCACTGCATCTATCCACGAACAGCGAGTAATCATCTCTTCACCTGTTATCACCTTGACTATATCACCATTGTTGAGTTCAGTAAGTAAAGAGGACTTAGTTTTGTTTACAAGTCCCAAAAGTGCTTTATTTCCCACTTCTGTATGTACAGCATATGCATAGTCAAGTAAAACTGCTCCACGAGGGAGAGTAAAAGCATCTCCTATTGGAGAAAACACACTTATATCTTCACTATAAAGATCATTTTTTATAAGTGCATAAAAATCTTCTACAGACTCATCTTGGTACTGTAGATTATCTAACCAGTCAAGTTTGATCGTGTCGCTACCGCTCTTATACTTCCAGTGAGCAGCGACACCTAATTCCGCAGTTTTATGCATCTCATAAGTACGAATTTGCACTTCAAAAATAGCAGTATTATAAAATACACTGGTATGAATAGTCTGATAGCCATTATCTTTTGCTACTGCTATATAGTCTTTAAAACGCGAGGCAAGTGGGCGAAAGTGAAGGTGAATAAGCCCTAAAATATTGTAACACTTAACAGGATCAGTTGTTAAAATACGAAGAGCTAAAAGGTCGAGTACTTCATCTATACTTACACCTTTTCTTTGCATCTTGAGATAGATAGAGTAGCGGTGTTTCACACGTGAAAGTACTTCAAAATCATCTTCACAAAAACCATTCTGCATAAGAAGTTTAGAGATAGCCACTTTAAAGTCGTTGAGCTTGAGTTCTATTGCATGATAATTTTTATCAAGATAGTTATCTATATGATGTTTCTCTTCTTTGAAAAGATACGAGAAGCTTAAATCTTCAAGTATATTTTTTAAAAAAGAGATACCGAGTCTATGAGCAATCGGTGCATATACAACAAGCGTTTCTTCTGCAATACGTTGCTGTTTATATTCCGCAAGTGCATCAAGAGTTAGCATGTTGTGTAATCTATCGCAAAGCTTAACTACTAAAACACGTACATCTTCAATACTTGCAATAAGCATTTTTCTAAAGGTAAGAGCAGAAGCAACAAGTTTCTCATTTGAGTGCGAAGAGATAAGCTCACTATCGCGAATAGTGTCTATCTTTGTAAGACCATCTACTAAGTGTGCTACATCTTTTCCGAAAATAGTCTCAATCTCTTCTACTGTTGTCGGCGTATCTTCTACGACGTCATGAAGGAGTGCAGCAATAGCCATAGATTCATCAGCGGTAATAGAGGCGACAATGGAAGCAACAAGAATAGGATGGATGATATAAGGCTCACCAGACTTACGAAACTGAAGCTTATGTGCTTCAATAGAGTAACTAAGTGCCTTTTCTAAAAGAGGGGTGGAGTTAATATGAGTAAATAGATAGTGTATGGAAGCATCAACATCATGAATATGTTTCACTTTGTCTATTTCGACATTACTCAACCCCAAGAGAATTACTTCTCTATATCTGCAAAGCCTTTTATTACAACAAGGCCTTCTGCAATTTCCATAAGTGCTAAATCAGCAGACTTAATTATACTAGTATTTACACTTAGTTTGCTCTGGGCACCATTTTCTAACTCATCGCATCTTGTAGATACTGCTATTGCGAGTTGGTAACGATCTATATTTGGATTATCTATTAATATTTTAGCTGTTAATTCTTCTATTTTCATTCTTTATTTCCTTTTATTTTACTATTGAACAGTTATTCATATTACCATTTAAAATGTCAAGAAGATTACCTTCTATTGACATATCACACACAATGATAGGAAGTGAGTTATCTTTTGCTAAAGCGATAGAAGTATCATCCATCACCTTAATATGATCTTGAAGTGCTTGGTCATATGTAAGTTCATCAAGCTTTATAGCATCACTGAACTTTGCAGGATCTTTATCGTAAACGCCATCAACCTTAGTTGCTTTGATGATCACTTCTGCACCGATCTCTACTGCACGAAGAGTCGCAGCAGTATCTGTAGTAAAGAAAGGATTACCAGTTCCTGCTGCAAAAATTACAACACGGCCTTTCTCTAAGTGACGCACAGCTTTACGATTGATGTAAGGCTCTGCAATCTGCTCCATTTTTATAGCAGTCTGCATACGAACTTCTAAACCTGTGTACTCACATGCCTCTTGCATAGCTACAGCGTTTATAACCGTCGCAAGCATACCCATATAGTCACCAGAAGTACGTTTAATAATACCGTCTTGAGCAGCAGTCACACCACGAATGATATTTCCCCCACCGATGACAATACCGACCTCAATACCAGCGTTTACAAGAGACTTAATCTCCTCGGCTATGTACTTTAAGATCTTTGTATCAATCCCATGACCTGCTTCACCAGCAAGAGCTTCACCCGAAAACTTTACCAAAACACGTTTGTTAGCCATGCATACACCTTTTTATTAAAAATCCGTGAATTATACTTAAAAGTCTCTTTAAATCTGCTTTGGGCAACTTTTCTTTAGACACATCCAACGAGATTGCAATGCAGAAATTGCCTGAGCATTTTAAAAAGTACTAGCGTAATACATCTTTGGTAAATTCAAATACAACGACTGAAGATAGCCGATAAATTTCCGCCAGGTATAATGTCTCCACTTGTCAAGACTACTTAACCCAACATTCTTATTTCACCTATTATGCCACTTCAAGTAACTCTTGTTTTTCAACTTCTATCTGACTCATAGCTCTATCATAAACTTCATTAGGAGTTTTATTTCCAAGAGCAGAGTGTAATCGTCTTGAATTGTATTTTATTAT
>WFNM01000120.1 GCA_015488615.1 Sulfurimonas sp. | reverse complement strand
TTTATTTTTCATGCACAAAAAGATCCGAGTAAAAAGATGAGTAAAGAGACTGTAAGAAATCATTGGAATAAAATTTTAGAGCAAGTAGGTATTAAGATTCGTATGCATGACTTACGACATCTTATTGGTGGAACACTTGTCTCAAGTGGAAAAACACTTGAACAAATCGCTTCTGTCTTAGGACATACTTCTACTAGTGTAACAAAGCGTTATTCAAAAGTTAGAGAAGAAGTAGCTGCTGAATCATTAGATGATTTTTTCAAGCGAGTTAGATAGTTGTTTTTTATCTGTTAATATAGTATAATATTTCATAGTAAATTTACAAGGAAATTTATGGTTAAATATGCAAAAAATGAATTGTATTCAATAACTGACTTTACTAAGCAGATTGGTAGTGTTGTTGGAAGTATAAAAGAGCAAACATTAGAAAAAATAGGGATACTTAAAAACAACAAACTCGAAGCCGTTGTCATATCAACAGATGAATATGAGCGATTAAAAGAGATTGAAGAACAAGTTGCTTTAGCGGAGCACAGTGGTATTTATCAAGCTGTTGAAGTAAGAAAAGACACCCCACTCTCTGAATATGTGTCGATGGAAGAAATGGCTAAGAAATTCGATATTGATATGGATAAAGTCTCCTAGATGTATGATATCCAGTTCCATCCACTTGTTGAAGATGATTTAAAAAAGCTAAATAACTCTGTGCGCATAGAAGTTTTTAAAAAACTTAAAAAGATTCAAACTTCTCCAGAATTAGGAGAGCTGTTAGGCAATAAAAATGATATGAACTTATCTAGTCTTCGTAAAATGTATGTTGCAAAAAAGCAAATAAGAATTGTGTATGAAATAGTTGAGTCAATGATAGTTGTGAAGGTGCTTGTTGTTGGAAAGAGGGAAGATATGGAAGTTTATAAGCAGGCAGAGTTAAGAAAAAATAATGGAGAATAATATATTACTATATATACTTAAAGGTAACTATAGATATGTTACAAAATAAGGAAGACAATTATGCTTTTTGGAAAGACCTTTCCAGTTTAGTAGAGAATCAACAGTTTCAATATATAGATAGTTTTGTGTATAATCAAAGAATTGCAGACTTGGCAAGTGAAACTTTTGATTTATTAAATAGAGATGATTGATCTGTCAACACTTATTAGGACACAGAAATGATAGAATTTCTGTAGAATAATAAGAGAAGAAAAAGAAGATGGCAGGATACAAGAAAAGATATACCCAAGAGTTCAAAGATACAGCGATCCAGCTGGCACTTAATAGTGAGAAGTCAACATTGCAAACAGCCAAAGAGCTGGATATATGCTCAAAGACACTGTATGGCTGGTTACGCGATTATCCAAACAAGTACAATCTCCAAAGTAATACAAAGACAACATCCAAGCAAGCTTCAAGCCAGAGCTTACAAGAGGAGAACATGCGCTTACGCAAAGAGTTGGCGACTTTGAAAAAAGAGAGGGAGATCCTAAAAAAGGCAGCGGCGTACTTTGCAAAAGAAACGATGTAAAGTACACCTTTATCAAAGAGCATTCTCAAGAGTTCAATGTTGAGCTGATGTGCAAGATATTTCATGTATCACGCAGCTGCTATTACAGATGGCTTAGTGTCGAAAAACAAGAGGATATCCAGCTAAACGATCTTATTGGAGAACTCTTTACACAATCGCAAAAGACTTACGGCACCCGTAGAATCAAAAAGGATCTTGAGCAAAGTTATGACGTTGTTATATCTCGCAGAAGAATCGGCAAAATCATGCGTAAACTCGGACTTATATACAAAAGTAAAAAAGATTTCGAGTAAGAACGACGGATTCTAATCATAACTTTATGATTGCACCTAATCTATTACAACAAGATTTTTATGCATCCGCTTCCGATCAGATCTATGCCGGTGATATAACATATATCCCTACAAAAGAAGAATGGCTCTATCTCGCAGTTGTTATCGACCTGTTCTCAAGAATGGTGCTCAGATGGTCTATGGACAGCCATATAAAAACCTCGCTTGTCAATGACGCGCTTTTTATGGCACTTAAACAACGCCATCCACAAAAAGGTCTTGTCTGGCATACCGACAGAGGCAGCCAATATGCTTCCGATGAGCACAGAAAGTTACTCCAACAGTTCGAAATCACTCAGAGTATGAGTGCCAAAGGCAACTGTTACGATAATGCGGTGAGTGAAAGTTTTTTTCATACTTTGAAAACGGAACTTACGCATCATATCGTTTTTGAAACGAGATCACAGGCAAGAGAAGCTATTTTTGGTTTTATAGAGATTTGGTATAACCGTAAACGGCTGCATTCGTATCTTGATTATATGTCACCGGCTCAGTTTGAAGAAAAATATGTTACTAATCGTAATGACAGATTAGGAATTTGAAATGTGTCCTATGAAGTGTTGACAGATCAAAGTTCTATTTTCATTATTGTTCCATTTAGTAATTTCTTTTATGTATATTAGCAAAATATTAGAAACAATTCTCCTTTTATAAGAAGAAAAAAATATTTTATGATAAAATTAAATTTATGATGAATAAACAAATTTTAATAATAGAACTTAATCAAAAAAACTTCAATGTTTTAGAGGAACTTTTTATGAAAGAGGGGTATAAATCATACGCTGTTATTGATGCAGAGAGTTTTAACAATTTCACCCTTAAGAGTGAAGATTTGGCATTTATCATTGTTAATGCCAATGTGGAGTATGCGACAGTACAAGAGATAGTTAAACGCGCACAGATAAATGCTACGCTACATTTACCTGTCATCTATGTGGATAGTGCAAAAGAACCTGATAGTAAAAAGCTCGCTGAGTGTTTTAAAGCAGGTGTGAATGATTATATTAAAAAACCTTTTAATTCTCAGGAAATTATAGCAAGAGTAAAATACCACAGTGAAGAGTTTTCCAGGCTATATGAATATAAAATTCGTGTGGATAAACTTGGAAATTTAGCAACTATAGACCAACTCTCAAAAACAACTTCAAAAATGCAGATGCAAGCTGTATTAAAACATCAAATAAATTACTGTAAACGCTATACAACAAAAGCTACTGTTATATATTTACGCTTGCTTAGTATTGATAAGTTCATTGGAACTTTTGGTCTGCCGTCTGGGGAAAAAGTTATTTCAAAGTTTGCAAAAGAGTTAAAAGCTTCCATAAGAGATGCAGATATGATCTCCCGTTGGGGTGGGGCTGATTTTGTTATTTTATTACCAAACACAGCAGTAAAATCAGCTGAATTTATTAGTAAAAAGTTAAAAACAAAATTATCAAATATGACGATTATGAATGGTGCAAATCCTGAAGTTGCTTTTGGTGTGAGTGAACTTCAAGATGATGATGACCCACAAGAGGTCATATCTAGAGCACAGTATGCCCTTAGTGAAGCGAAAAAGCAAACATATGGGAAGATTGCTATAGCTTAATCTTTATTTTTAATCAAAATGTAGCAAATCTTTTGCTTGTATCATATCTTTGTCACCGCGACCAGAGAGATTGACAATAACAAGCTTGTCTTTTATATCCGGCAGCTTTTTCAAGTAAGCTACGGCATATGAGCTCTCAAACGCAGGAATGATTCCCTCTTTTTGAGAGAGCCATACAAAGGCATCAAGTGCTTCTTGGTCGGTGATGTTATCGTACATTACATTTTTATGGTCTTTATAAAAAGCGTGCTCTGGTCCAATACCCGGATAATCAAGTCCTGCAGAGATAGAGTGTGCTTTGAGTATACTACCCCATAAAAATCAGACAACAATTTTGAGATTCTTATTCTAAATAAGCTAAAATAAGAAAATAAAGAGAGGTCAATATTATGAGCAAAAAGAGAACAGTTTATACAGCAGCATTCAAAACAAGATTGGTTTTAGAAGTTTTAAA
>WFNM01000119.1 GCA_015488615.1 Sulfurimonas sp. | reverse complement strand
TGTCAAAAGGCAAATGGAGTATGTGCTTTTATAGATGCGGAGCATGCTCTTGATGTTATTTATGCGAAAAATCTTGGTGTTGATGTAGAAAATCTTTTAGTTTCTCAACCTGACTATGGTGAACAAGCTCTTGATATTGTTGAGACTATTGCTAGAAGTGGTGCAGTTGACCTAATCGTTATAGATTCAGTTGCAGCACTGACTCCAAAGGTCGAGCTAGAGGGTGAGATGACTGACCAGCAAGTAGGTGTACAAGCCCGTCTGATGTCTAAGGCTCTTCGTAAACTGACAGGTGTTCTTTCAAAAATGAACTGTACTGTTATCTTTATTAACCAGATCCGTATGAAAATTGGTATGATGGGATATGGTTCTCCTGAGACTACAACTGGTGGAAATGCTCTGAAGTTTTATGCTTCTGTTCGTATTGATGTGCGCCGTATTGCTTCACTTAAACAGGGTGAGAGTGTTATTGGTAACCGTGTTAAAGCGAAAGTTATTAAAAATAAAGTGGCTCCACCATTTCGCCAAGCAGAGTTTGACATTATGTTCGGTGAGGGAATCTCTAAAGAGGGTGAGTTAGTTGATTACGGTGTAAAACTTGACATCGTTGATAAAGCAGGGGCATGGTTCGCTTATGAAGATAAGAAACTCGGTCAGGGTCGTGAAAATGTGAAGCAGAAGTTTAAAGATGAACCAGAACTAGCAGCTGAGATAGAAGAGAAGATAAAAGTAGCAATGGGAATCTCTGATGTTATGGTTATGGATACAGCTTCGATAGAAGATTCTGACGCATAAATTACCGACTGAAGTCGGTGTTACGACAACTGTAACGCTGGTTTTAACCGGTTCTATTGAACTTTTTTTACCGACTGAAATTGGTGTTACGGCGACTGTAACACCGGTTTTAACCGGTTCTTTTTTCTAAGACTAAAGCACTTTGTTAGCAAAATTTAGATAAAATGCCGGCAATTAATAAAAACTTGAAAGGTAATTATATGTTCATAGATAACGTAAGTGCAATAGAAGTAATGGATTCTCGCGGGAATCCAACGGTTAAAACTACAGTTGAGTTAAGTGATGGAACTGTTGAATCTGCTATAGTACCTAGTGGTGCTAGTACTGGTAAACGTGAAGCTTTAGAGCTTCGTGATGGTGATGAGCGTTTTATGGGCAAGGGTGTTTTAAAAGCTGTTGGTCATGTAAATAATGAAATCAATGATGTACTAGTTGGTATGAGTCCATTTAACCAAGCAGTTATAGATGCTACAATGAAAGAACTTGATGGTACTGAGAACTACGGCAAGCTTGGTGCTAACTCAGTTTTAGGTGTATCTATGGCTGTTGCTCGTGCGGCTGCAAAATCTCTAGGTATGCCACTTTATCGCTACCTTGGTGGTGCAAATGCTATGACTATTCCTACTCCTATGCTCAATATCATCAATGGTGGAAGCCATGCTGATAACTCCGTGGATTTTCAAGAGTATATGATTATGCCTATTGGTTTTGGGGATTTTGCTACTTCTCTTCGTGCATCTTCTGAAGTGTATCACAACCTAAAAGCACTCTTAAAAGAGAAAGGTCATTCGACTTCTCTAGGTGATGAGGGTGGTTTTGCACCTAATTTAACTTCAAATGAAGAGCCTATCCAAATCATTATGGAAGCTATTGAAAAAGCCGGATATAAGGCTGGAGAAGAGATAGCAATCGCTATGGATCCTGCAAGTAGTGAGTTCTACAAAGATGGTAAATATGAACTTGTTGGTGAAGGCAAATCATTAACAAGTGCAGAGATGGTTGAGTATTATGTAGCACTTTGTGAAAAGTACCCTATTGTTTCTATCGAAGATGGTTTAGCTGAAGATGACTGGGATGGTTTCAAACTTATGACTGAGAAGCTTGGCGATAAGATTCAAATCGTTGGTGATGATCTTTTTGTTACAAACGCGAATATCCTTGCTCGTGGTATCCGTGAGGAGATAGCAAACTCTATCCTTATCAAGCCAAATCAAATTGGTTCTGTAAGTGAGACTATGCTTACAGTGCGTTTAGCACAACGCAACGGTTACACTTGTGTGATGAGTCATCGTTCAGGAGAGAGTGAAGATGCATTTATCGCAGACTTCGCTGTAGCCCTTAACTGTGGTCAGATCAAAACTGGTTCAACTGCACGTGGTGAGAGGACTGCTAAATACAACCGTCTTTTAGAAATAGAAAACGAAGTTGTTTATGGTGAGTACTTAGGTTCTGCACTTTTTAACTAAGCATAAGATTTAAATTATGCAACAAGAGGAGCTTTTTGAGGAGATAGATACAAGCGAGAGTGTGACGCAGAAGTATCTTGGTCTCTCTTTGAAAAAGTTTTTCTTTCTTCTTTTTATCGTAGTGGCGCTTGGAATTTATCTCGGAGTACTTCTTTACGGTACCAATTCTCTGGAAATACTATTTGGTTTACAAGATTACGAAGTTTATTTACAGTCTGAAGTAACATCAATGAAGCAAGAAAATGCAGAGCTCCAAAGAGAATATTTTGAGCTCAAAGAGATTAGTGCACAATAAATTCACAAATTTGCTATAATACATTAACAAAGAGATATAGGGGTATATTTATGATAAAGTTTTTTACAGTTATTTTTCTCATGAGTATCTCTCTTCTCGCACGTGAAAATCCTTTTTTTCCATTAAGTGGAGAAGAAAGTATGCCCTATACTACAAATAAAACAGTAGTTAAAGTCCCTCTCAAACGTGCTGCAATATCGCTTCCATCAACTGCAAGAATCCTAGAAAGTGTCACTGTGAAGTATAAAAATTTAGATGGTTCTATAGTAGATAAAACAGAAGAGTTGGGAAATAGTGTTGACTGGCATTTACCTATATTTATCTCTCAAAACATTGATGAGGGTATTCCTTCTACCTCAAAAATAATAAAAAAGAAGAAGAGTAATCGTAAAAAATATATAACTATTCTATCTATGAAATTTATTACTATCGTAACATATAAGCATCAGATTAAAATAAAAACTAAAGATAGGTTACTAAGAAATTTTCTACTTACAAATCCGCATAGAATAGTATGTGATTTTAAACGCAATATTAATATAAAAAGTTTTGAAAAAAAGGTAAAAAAAAGTTTTTATATAAAAAATATCAGAATTGGAAATCATAATGGCTACTATCGTGTAGTTATAGAACTCGACGGGTATTACAAATATCAACTATCTCATAATAAAAAAAGTTATGATTTTTTACTTCTTTAGGCAGATATAGATGCGATATTTCTTCTTTTTTACACTTCTTACTTTTATATTGAGTCTGGAGGTAAGTGCATTGGATTACAGTTCTTCTATTGTTCCAAAAAATATGAGTGTTGATGAAAAGAAAAAACGTTTTTTTGCATTAGTCCTTTCCCCTACTCAAAAAGTTTATAAAGAGTTGCACTTAAAATATAAAGAAATTTCGGAAAATCTCAATGAAGAAGAGTATCAAGAGGAGATAAGTAGGCTTAAGCAAATCTATAAAGTAAAAACAAATAAACAGTTGCTTTTAGCTCTTAAGCCACACCCTATAAGTATAGCTCTGGCACAAGCTGCAGTGGAGAGTGCATGGGCGACTTCAAGGTTTTCAGTAGAGGCAAACAATCTTTTTGGGATGTGGAGTGATAAAAAAAATCAAGAGAGAATTGCAGCAAAAGTGCAACGCAATGGTAATCGTACAGTTTGGTTGAGAAAATTTTCTTCTTTTGAAGCTTCTATCCGTGCTTACTATCTTACTTTAGGAAGAGCAAGGGCTTATGCATTATTTAGAGAATATAGATATGAGACTAATAATGTTTTTGAGATTATTAAGGGCTTGTATAACTACTCTGAACTTGGAGAAGCTTATGTTGCTATTATAAAAAATATAATAATACATGACAATCTCACAGAATATGATAATTGCTGTAAAAAGTAAAAGCTACTATATAGAAAGATAGAAGAATAATCTGATATAATTGTACCTATGAATCAACTCCTAGATTACCTCAATGCTCACGAACTTAGTGAGATGCATCCTAGTGATATTGCCAAAATCTTAAAGGGATTTAGCGATAAAGAGTTTTCAGAGGCTATTAAACTTGTACCTATAGATCTTGTTGGAGATGTCGCTCTTGCTCTTCCTGATAGATTTTTTGACGATGTTGTTGAGAACTTAAGTGTTGGTGATCTCTCTCATGCGGTCAGTGAGCTTGAGTCCGATGACCAAGTGGAGTTTATGCAAGAGCTCCAAGAGCTTGACTCTGCTGTTGCTTCTGAGGTTTTTGACTCCCTGCACAAAGATGACCAAGAGGAGATTGAAAAACTCCAGACTTATGAAGAGGATCAGGCTGGTGCTTATATGCAACTTGAACTCTTTACTGCTTATGAGCATGAAGTTGTGCAAGATGTCATCAAGCGTTTTGCCAAACTTCGTAAAGAGAATGAAGTTGAGAATGTACAGAATCTTTTCATCACAGATGAGGATAAAAAACTTCGTTATGCTGTTGGTTTGGATGATTTGCTTATTTTTGATTTCTCAAAAACTATTATAGAAAACATAGAAAATTCTGAAGAGAGTTTTGAGCCTATAAAAGCAGTAGATACAGAAAACATTAAAGAAGTTGTGCATACATTTGAGCAGTATGACCTTTCTGTCTTAGCTATTGTAAATGCTTATGGTATTCTGCTTGGTCGTATCACATCAGATGATATGTATGATATTATTAATGAACATGCAACTGAACAAATGTATCATCTTGCCGGTGTTGATGATGAGGCGGAGGAAGATGAAGATATCTTTCTTGCAGGTCGCAAGCGTGCGACTTGGCTTGTCTTGAACCTCTTTACTGCTATAGCTGCCTCTTTAGTCATTGGGCTCTTTTCTCAAACAATTGAAAGTATGGTTTCACTCGCGATACTTATGCCTATAGTCGCTTCTATGGGTGGTAATGCAGGAACACAAAGTCTCACTGTAGTCGTAAGGCAACTTGCTCTTGGAGATATATCTAAGGGTGATGCTATGAGGATTATTAAAAAAGAAGTGAGCATTGCTCTTGCAAATGGATTACTATTTGCTATAATAGTGGGAATAATAGCTGCTGTATGGTTTGATAAGGGTATGTTAGGTGTTGTTATAGGCTTGAGTATGATTATAAATCTCTTTATAGCAGGACTTTTTGGGGCTACTATACCACTTTTACTCAAGAGAATGGATGTCGATCCAGCTATTGGGAGTACAGTTATTTTGACCACTGCTACTGATGTTATTGGCTTCTTTAGCTTTTTGGGCTTAGCAAAATATATACTACTATAAATTAAATAAAATTAAGGACTATGTAAAAATTGGAATTACTTATACTATTTTTCACCCTATCAGTTGGAGTGTCATTTATATGCTCTGTTTTAGAGTCCGTTCTACTCTCTATTAATATGTCTTATGTGGCAGTTTTAGAAAAAGAGCACCCAAGTGTGGGGAATCTACTGCGTTTACAAAAAGAGAATATTAATAAGTCTATAGCGGGGATACTTATACTTAATACTATTGCAAATACTTTAGGTGCTGCGGCTGTTGGAGCTCAGGCTGCAAAAGTCTTTGGTAATGACGCTGTGGTTATTGTTTCTATTGTACTTACTTTTGCTATTTTATTTTTGAGTGAGATAATTCCTAAAACTATAGGGGCTATGTACTGGAAATCTTTAGCCCCTATCGCTTCTCAGTTTATAAGAATCTTTATCTGGATAACCTATCCAATTATAATAATGACGCTTTTCGTCACAAATAAGATAGGAAAAGGTGCAGAAGATGCAAATGCACTGACAAAAGAAGAACTCCTTGAATCAATGCTTCAAAGCGAGGATGATGGGGTTATTGATGAAAAAGAGTCTGATGTCATAGAAAATATTTTAAATCTTGATAACATCAAGATTGGCGAGATATTAACACCGCGTTCAGTGGTTTTTGCCCTTGATGAGTCGATGAGTATCAAAGAGATAGTTGAGAGTGAAGATGCCATCTATAAGTTTTCTCGTATTCCTGTGTACAAGGAGAGTATAGAGGATGTTACAGGTATAGTTCTCACAAAAAAAATCTTTAAACAGGCTCGAGTAGATGACTCTGTGAGCCTAGCAAGTATCAAAAACGAGATAGTCTCCATAAATGAAAATGTTCCTGTTAGTAAGGCTCTTGACATGTTTATAGCAAAAAAAGACCATATGTTCTTAGTTATGGATAATTATGACCAAACTGAGGGTATAATAACTTTAGAAGATTGTGTTGAAACCGTCCTTGGTGTAGAAATCATGGATGAGAGTGACACAACAGAAGATATGCGTGAACTTGCAAAACGAAAAATGAAACTTAAACGTAAGGCGAAAGAGTCTTAAAAAGGGGAGTTAAAATGGGTTTATTTGGTATGAGTGCTCAAGAGAGTGCAAAGATGGATGCACTAGAAAAAAAGAACAGTGACTTACAAGAGGAGGTCAGTAGACTACACTCTGAGCTAGAGATGAGTCAAGCAGCAGCAAGTACACCCTCAGAGAGTGAGGAGGATGAAGCTATTGGCGATATTGTCAAGATGCTTGTGCAGTCTTATAAGTCTGGAGTGACATTTACACGTACTATTATGGAGTCTGCTGTTGAACAACTTGAAGAGGCTCAAGATCTTAATGTTAAAACAGCAAATCGTATAGATACGATACAAAAAGACTCAGAAGACATTAGTCTTTCTACCGAACAGATTTCTGAAGAGGCATCAAATCTTAACAACTCAGCGAGTGTTCTTAATGATAGTGTAGCTTCTATTAGCGATATTATCAACCTTATCAAAGATATCTCAGATCAAACAAATCTTCTTGCCCTCAATGCTGCCATAGAAGCTGCTCGTGCAGGTGAGCATGGTCGTGGTTTTGCTGTTGTGGCTGATGAAGTTCGTAAGCTTGCAGAGCGTACACAAAAAGCGACAAATGAGGTAGAGATAAGTATAGGACAACTCAAACAAAACACTTCAGAGATTCAAGATGTAGCTGAAATATTTAGAAAAAATACAGATGATATGAATGCTAAGCTTAGCTCATTTTTTGAAGAGCTTAGTTTTGTTATCTCTAACTCCCACCGTATTGGTGGTATTACTGAGAACATCACAAATGAAACAAATATAGGTGTCAGTAAACTCAACCACATCCTCTTTAAACTCCTTGCTTACAACTACTTTATCAGCCATGAGGAGAGCAATATGATTGATGAAAACTCTTGTGCCTTTGGGAAGTGGTTTGATAAAAATAAAGAGAAGATTAAAACAGATGCTGGTGTTATCTCAAGTGTAAATAAGCATCATGCTATAGTACACCAAAAAGCAAAAGAGGCTGTAAACAAATGGAAAAAAGCAGAGTATAAAAATGCTATAGACACTATGGCAAGTGTTGAGCACTCAAGTGAAGTTGGGTTTGAAGAGTTATATGCTAGTTTCGTAGGGCATAGAAAGTAGAGAGTCTTACTCTAGTTCCACCTCTCTGGAGGTGGAATGAAAAAACTCTTTTACATCCCTGGAAGTCTAGGGATTTTTCCGAGTTTAGAGTTACGGCAGTAGTGACCCCAACCACGCTTGAGCCAATGTCCTATGATTGGCATTGGGAGCATAAAAGCACGCTTCGCATCACGGTAAACAAATGCTGCTCCATCTCCACTATCCATTACACATAGAATATTAAGGTGTTCATTATAGCCTTTGAAGTTATCTCTTGCATTATCTCTCGCCTCTATGTTATGTGCTACATTTTTAGCCATTACTTCAGCGATATGTCCCTGTTTTGCTCTCCAATCATATCCTTCTAAGGCAGCTATATCACCTATAGCATAGATGTTACTCAAAGAACCATCCTCATTTTTTACACAAGAGAAATCATCAGTTTTTACAAAACCAGCTTCGTTTGTTGGTATGTCTGAGTCTATTATAACTGCATGTCCATTTCCAGCAGGGATGAACATAGTAAAGTCAGAGTCAAGTTTAGTTCCATCTTCAAAGCTGATACCATCACTAAGAAAGCTAGTTATTTTCTTACCAAAGTGCTTTTTGATACCTAGCTTGTTAAACATGACATCCATCATTTTAAGGGCTTGGGGACCCATTCGTTTTCCTGGTTCAGCCATCGGTGCGAAAAATGTTAGCTCAAAGTTTTCTCTTATGCCTTTTTTCTTGAGCATATCGTGAACATTAAAAAGAAGCTCAAAGCCTGGACCTCCACGAACTGCTGAAGAGTCTTTTGGATTGCCACCAAAGCCCATCGCTATCTTACCACTACCTTTTGCTACGAGTGCATCAAGAGCATCGCGAATCTCTAAAGAAGCTTCAGGTTTGCCACAGATAGAAAGTGTGTTCTCTATACCTTTGTGTTTCATCTTTGAAGCACCCATAGCAACAATGAGATAATCATAATCTGCTATGATCTTTCCTGATGTAAAAGTTACAGAGTTTTCCTTTGTGCTTATCTTCGTAACAGCATCTATAATGAGATTAAACTTATGTGCCTCTTGTAGCTCTTTAAGGTCTACACACATATCTTTGAATTCTGCGCCATGAGTAGGAATCCAGATTGAAGTAGGAAAGATATAAAAGAAGTCACGATCACTGACAAGGGTAACATCATATTTTTTCTTTTTGAGGTGAATAGCAGCATCTACACCAGCAAAACCACCACCTAAAATAAGTACTTTTTTCATAATAACTCCTAGTTATATTAATTATAAGTATTATATATAAAATAAGATTAATTAGTGCTTATTTATAAAATACACTGCGAGTATGCTTACTACTCCTCCAACGATAATATACAATTGTATTGCTTCATTTAAAATAAGCCAAGCAGAAAAAAGTGCAAATATGGGTACTAAAAACATAAAAGAACTTGTTTTTTCACTTCCAAATTTACTAGAAGCCATAAAGAAGATAGTGGTACCTATGGTTTGAGCAAAAACAGCAAGGTATATAAGTGCAGTCCAAAACCTACTATCTTGCTCGAAGACTATGCTAAAGTTAGCACTATAAGCATAAAAGAAAGAAAAAATAGTTGCGATAAGGGAGATGAAAAAACTATAATGAATAGGGTGGATATGTACCCCAGAGTGTTGAGAGAGGACACTAACACCTGCCCAAATGAGAGCACAAAGTAAAAAGTAGATGTTTGAACCATCAAAAAAGAGTCTTGGGCTATCTAGGTTGAGGATGATAACACCGCCTATAATGCCAAGAAGTATACCAAAGGCTTGTGTTTTGGAGACTTTGTGTTTAAAGAGAATTAGTGTAAGTAAAAAGGTCATAAGTGGAGAAAGTGAGGTGATAATGACACTCCCAGCCCCTGCAAGTCCATACTTCACACCATAAAAAGAGCTCATCATAAAGGCTATGTTTAACACACTCGAAGCAAGTATAAACTTGATGGCTGAGAAGTTGAGTCTAATAGGCTCTTTAAAAAAGTAGAGTATTGGTAAAAAAGTGAGACTCATTAGAAGAAAACGCCAGAAGATGATGACATCCATAGAGATGTTTTCTGTGAGGATTTTTAGTGCACTCCATCCTGTTCCCCAAAAGAACATTGCGAGAAGAAGTAGCCACGAGTAAGTGCTACTTTTTCTTTTCATAGCTGTCTATTATTTTGGTGACAATAAGGTCAGAGGTGACATTAAGTGAGGTGCGACACATATCGAGAAGTCTATCCACTGCGACAATGAGAGCCATATACTCTACAGGAAGTCCTAACTGGTTAAGAATAATAACCATCATAACTAAAGAGGCACTAGGAAGAGCGGCTACTCCGACACTTAGTGCTACAACTGTTATGCCAAGAAGAATTTGATCTCCAAAGGATAAAGGTACTCCAGCTAGGTTAGCGATGTAAAGAACAGCAACACTTAAATAGGCAGCCGTTCCATCCATAGAGACAGTAGCACCCAAAGGTAGCACAAAAGAGGCGGTCTTTTTATCTACCCCTGCTATCTCCTCAACTACTCGCATACTTACAGGAAGTGTAGCAGCTGAAGAGGCAGTTGAAAATGCCATGATAGGAGCTTCTCGAACAGCAGAGAGATACTTGTAGGGGTTGACTTTTGCGAAGAGTTTCAAAACTGTAGGGAGGGTAATAAGCCCATGAAAGAGGATAACACCAACAACGACAAGCATGTACTTGTAGAGTCCAAGAACTACCCCTATACCTTGATCTGCAATAACATAGGAAATAAGGGAGAAGACACCGATAGGAGTGAGTTTTATGATCCACTCAGCGATAACAAGCATAGCCTCACTTACCGAGGTAAAAAACTCTTTAAGAGGTCTTTGCTGTTCTTCTTTGAGGTAAAGTGTAGCTACTCCAAACATAATGGCAAACACGATAATTTGCATCATAGAGCCAGAGCCCAGTGCATGAAAAATATTTGTCGGAATAAACGAGAGGATCATGTTCTCAAAAGAGAAAGGGGCAATAGTAGAAGCCTTATGAAAAGCAAGTCCTGCACTACTTACCTTCTCCCCAATACTAAAGATATTCATAGCGATGATGGCGGTGAGCACTGCAAGAGCAGTAGTAAGCATATAAAGCCCGATGGTTCTAAGCCCCATGCGTTTAAGATGCTCTATAGAACCCAGTCCTAAAATAGCCACAAAGATACTTGCAAAAACAAGAGGAACTACTATCATTTTTAAGAAGTAGACAAAGGCAGTACCTATAACTTTTTGCTCTAAAGCTAGCTCAGGTAAAAAAGAGCCAAAGAGAGCTCCGAGGATGATACCGACTATAACAAGAGTGTTGGTCGTGGAGTATTTTTTTATAGTTTTTATCATGATGATTTTCCTAAAGTAAGTTTTTCTTTATCCAAAAAGATAGTACATAAAGTCCCCAAATATGCTGCTTAAAACTCCCTTTTGAAGCACCATTTATGTACTCACGGAGTGTGTCGCGTTTAAAGAGTCCAGTCTCTTCGTTGACCTCGTAGATGAGCTCTATCTTTTTTGAGCTGATGAGGTACTCCATATAAGGATTTGAAAAACCTTTTTTCTTGCGTGTAAGTATTTTCTCATCGAGCTTACCTCGCATGACCTCTTTGAGTAGAGACTTTGTAACACCATCTTCGTAGCGAAGTTTAGGGTCTAAAGAGAAGAGAGTTTCTGCAAGGAAATGGTCTAAAAAAGGAGTGCGAGACTCTATACTATGAGCCATAGAAACACGGTCAAGCTTGGCTAAAAAATGTTCGGCTTGAAAGATGTTGAGGTCTATGTAACTGTACCAGAGGGACTCATCTGTGTGAGCAGAATTCTCAAATCTTTCTCTATAGGGTGCTAGATACTTGAGCGAGTTATTATCTTTGACATTCCTCTTCATAAGAGCATTTTTTTGCAAGTCGGTAAACTTCTCTCCAGAGGTGCGAAAGAGGAGGGTGTCATCAAAGATTCGTTTGTACCACTCCCACTCTCGGTTCATAGAGAAGTTGGCACGGAAGTACTTTTTGAGCCAGTTTTTGTGGGCGAGATTACCTGCGGCTTCTATGTCAAGATACTCAAAGTACTCTCTGTAGCCAAGGAAAAGCTCATCACTCCCCTCACCACTCATCACAACCTTGTAGCCATCTTGTTTAATCTGCTCAAACAAGAGATACAAAGGTACAGAAGCAGGATCGTTAAGTGGCTCATCCATCGTATCTAAAACCTTATCACTCGCGTTTATAAACGCAGCCTCATCTATCTCGACTTCTCTATTTTGTACCCCTAAAAACTCTGCACTCTCTCTCGCGTTTGCTCGCTCATCATATTTACTAAACTCTTTGTAGCCTAGTGTATAAGTAGGAAGATTTAAGCCCTGCTTTTTAGCATAGTAGTTGATAGTGGCACTATCTATGCCTCCTGAGAGTAGAGCGGCCATTGGCACATCAGCAGACAAACGCAGCTCTATGGACTCTTGGAGTGTCGACTCTATTTTTTTAAGGGCTTCTGTTCTGTCGTGGATGATGGAAGAGGGTGTTTCTAAAAGGTCATAGTAGCGTTTCACTTTAAACTCACTATCTCTGTACACAAGATACTCCCCAGCTGCAAGTTTTTTGATACCCTTAAAAAAGGTAAAAGGAGGAGTGGGTGCTAAAAAAGAAAGATATGCAAGTAGGGCATCCTCATCCATCTCGGTTTTTTTAAGAAAGGGAGTGAGAGCTTTGAGCTCTGAAGCGAAACGAAATGCAGAGCTATCTTGCATAAAAAAGAGCGGTTTCTTCCCAAGTCTATCACGAAAAAGATAGAGAGTCTCCCCATCAAGCAGGGCAATAGCAAACATCCCACGAAGATGCTCCACAAACGCCATCCCCCACTTGAGATAAGCCGCTATGATGACTTCACTGTCACCCTCAGTAGCAAAAGGAAAATCAAGCTCGTGCTTAAGCTCTTTGAAGTTATAGATTTCGCCATTAAAAGAGAGATGAATATTTTGGTGTTTGAGTGGTTGATGAGAGCGTT
>WFNM01000118.1 GCA_015488615.1 Sulfurimonas sp. | reverse complement strand
TCATTGATGAGAAAGATGCAAAGCGTTTAACGAAAAAGATCCAAAAAGGGAAGTTTAACTTCAACGACTTTTTAGAGCAGATGGAGTCTATGAAGAAGATGGGTTCTATGAGTTCTATTATGGGAATGATTCCAGGTATGGGCGGCATGAGCAAGGCCATCAAAGACTTTGATTTTGAAAACTCTGGAGAGCTTAAAAATATCAAGTCGATGGTAAGCTCTATGACAGCTAAAGAGCGTGAAAATCCAGACCTTCTAAACAACTCTCGCAAGTCAAGAATCGCTACAGGTTGTGGACTGACAGTAGTTGAGATAAACCGCATGATAAAGCAGTTTAAAAATGCTGGAAAAATGGCAAAGAAATTCTCTGGAAAAAATGGAATGAAGCAACTTCAGTCTATGATGGGTGGAGCTGGTGGCCCTGGTGGTATGGCAGGACTTCCTCGCTAAAGCACTTCATAGCTCTTTAAGAATAACTTCGATATAATTCCAGTATCGTAATAACTTCTGAAATAATCCCTCTGTGATTAGAAGGTATTCTCTTTTGAGAATATAAGACGCCAAATGGCGGTAAGAGGCACAATAAACTACTTGTATTTATTTACAAACTACATTTATTCTGCGAAAAATACCCCGTAAAATTTTTATAAACTAAGGAAATAACATGACAGTAATTAGACTTACTCGTATGGGAAGAAAAAAGAGACCATTTTATCGTTTAGCGGTAACTGATAGCCGTAAGCGTAGAGATGGTGGTTGGATCGAACTTATCGGTCACTACAATCCAATGAACGAAGAGAAAACACTTGTTGTTGATAATGAAAGACTTGATTACTGGTTAAGCGTTGGTGCTAAAATGAGTGGTCGTGTTAAAAAGATTACAGGTCGTTAATCATGATTGCTGATTTTGTCGCTGAATTTGCTAAGCTTATAGCATCGCATCCTGATGATGTAAAAGTCGAAGTAAAAGAAGGTGATGAAGTAACAGAAATCATACTCTATGCTAATCAAGCCGATATCGGTAAACTGATTGGTAAAAGTGGTAAGATGATTGGAGCTATTAAAACAGTTATCTCTGGTTGTAAAGCTAAAGATGGTGTGAGTTATAGAATTAATGTCGAAGCACTCTAGAGAACCTCTTCTTCACATTGCTACTATTGGTAAAACGGTAGGTATCAAAGGTGACATGAAGTTTCATGATAAGTCTGATTTTCCAGAACAGTTCAAGGTTGGAAGCTCTTTTTTGATAAACAAAAAAGATCGAATAACTCTTACTGAGGTAAATGAAGAACGTGGATTAGTAAAGATTAATAATCTTTCTAACCCTCAGGATTGTAAAAAGTTTGTGAATGCAAAACTTTTTACAACTTATGAAGAGACAAGAGAGAACTGCCACCTTGAGAAAGGTGAGTATTTCTTTTTTGATTTAGAAGATTGTGAGATTTATGAAGATGATAAGTTACTTGGAAAAGTACAAGAGCTTGATAGAATCGGAGCAACAAACTATTTAATTATAGTTACGGATGAAAGTTTAGTCGAAAGTGGTTTACCAAAGAGCTTTTTAGTTCCTTTTATAGAGCCATTTAAAAAAGATGTAGATATTAAGAAAAAAAGAATCACTTTGAGTGGTGCTTTGGATATTTTAGAAGCATCTTAATGACTTTTACTTTTGTTACACTTTTTTCAAACTTAATAGAGGGTTATTTTCATGACTCTATATTAAAACGTGCAATGGAGAAAAATCTCTTTAGTGTTAAGTATCTTAACCCGAGAGATTTTTCAACAAACAAGCACTCTAAAGTTGATGATACTGCGTTTGGTGGTGGAGCCGGAATGGTTATGAATCCCCAACCTCTATTTGATGCTTTAGATAGTTTGAGAGAAGAAGATGAGAATGTTCATATAGTTTTTATGACTCCTGTCGCGAAGCCTTTTGTGCAAAATGATGCCAAAAGACTTGCAAAGAAGTCCCATGTAGCTTTTGTGAGTGGAAGATACGAGGGAATAGATGAGAGAGTTATAGAGAAGTATGCTGATGAAGTGTTCTCTATCGGTGATTACATACTTACAGGAGGCGAACTCGCTTCTTTAGTAGTGTGTGATGCGGTAAGTAGAAATATAGAGGGAGTACTGGGTAACAGTGCATCTTTAGAAGTGGAAAGTTTTGAAACGCCACTTTTAGAAGCACCTTCTTTTTCCAAACCGAAGCTCTATGAGGCTTTAGGTGTTCCATCAGAATACTTAAAGGGAAATCATAGTAAAATTCGCTCATTAAAATTAGCTTTATCTGAGTCTAAAACAAAGTTTTTTAGACCACAAGAGCTAAAAAAGCATAAAGCAACGCAGAAGTTATCATAACTTTGCGTAAATAAAATTAAGGATTTAGTCTTATGAGAAATAAGTACATAGAAAACTTTGAAAATGCACAAACAGCTGAGAAAAACATTCCAGATTTTCGTGCTGGTGATACTGTTCGTTTAGCAGTAACTATTAAAGAGGGCGACAAGAGTCGTATTCAGAACTATGAAGGCGTATGTATCGCTAAACGTGGTCAAGGTACAGGTGCAACTATCACTGTACGTAAAATTGGAGCAAATGCTGTTGGAATTGAAAGAATATTCCCACTTTTCTCTGATTCAATCGCTGAGATTAAAGTTATTCGTCGTGGACGTGTTCGTCGTGCAAAACTTTTCTATCTTCGTGACCTTGCAGGTAAGAAAGCTCGTATTAAAGAACTTAGAAGAAAATAATTCTTCTAAGCTCGACCCCTCTACTTTTTATATAATTTCCCACTTTTCCCATTTTTTCATTTTTTTTATTCATTCTAAGCAAGCTGTATCTTAAATTTAGTATAATTGTTTTAACAAATATTTAAGAATTATACGGAGTAGTATGCAATATATCAATGATCTACAACAAATAATAGAGATAAATTCTTATACAAAAAATCCAAAAGGTGTCAATAGTGTTGGCGAAGTCTTTGATTGTTGGCTAGAATCTTTAGGATTTACTACACTTTTGTATAAACGCGAAGAGATAGGACACCATAGGTACTATACTTCTAAACATACACAGACAGGTAAAAAACTTCTTCTTCTTGGACATATAGATACCGTTTTCCCTGAGGGAAAGTTTGAGTCATTTAGTGAAGATGAAGAGTGGGTGTATGGACCAGGTGTTTGTGATATGAAAGGTGGCAACCTTGTCTTTGTTGAAGCTCTCAGAGAACTTAAAAAAGAAAATGTAGAGATTCAAAATATAGACATACTCCTAGTAAGCGATGAAGAAACAGGAAGTGATGATTCAAAACTTTTAACAGCTAAGCTTGCAAAAGAATATGACTACTGTTTTGTTTATGAAGCTGCTGGCAAGTCTTTAGAAGTAGTGACTGGACGCAAGGGTGTTGGAACATTTTTTATAGATATAACAGGTAAGGCAGCACATGCTGGAAATAGTTATACAGAGGGAAGTGATGCAAATCTTGAGGCTTCTTATAAACTCCAAGAACTTGTAAAATTGACAGATATAGGCAAAGGTACAACTGTTAATGTTGGTAAAATTGAGGGAGGGATAGGTGCAAATACTATCTCTCCACATGCGCATTTAACATTTGAGTTACGTTATAAAATAAGTCAAGAGAAAAATAGAGTTTTAGATGCTATTAAGAAGATTCTTAATACATCTTTTGTGGATGGTACTTCTTCTACTCTTAGCGGTGGTATCCAACGCGATGTGATGCAAACTTCACGAGAGTCTCTTGTTTTAATTAGTAAGATTGAAAATATTATTGGTCATGCACTTGCCTCAGAAGAACGTGGTGGTGTAAGTGATGCTAATGTTGTAAGCTCTTGTGGTGTTGTAACCCTTGATGGTTTTGGTCCTTTTGGTGATGGCGATCATACAGTTAAAGAGCGAGCACTCAAGAGTAGTTTTATAAGTCGTATAGAGATGAGTAGAGTATTATTTAAACATTTTATAGAAAATTTAGATTTTAAGGGTAAATAAATGAGTGATAGAAAAATTGGAATGTGGTTATATCGTAATGGTGGTGGTGATAAGATAGGGAAGAAGATTATTAAGAAATTACAAGAGAGAGATATTGAAACTCTTGACAATATCTATTTAAGAAATGCAATAGCAAAAAATGGGCATATTATTTACCATGGTGAAGAACATCATGGTGAAAAATTAGATAAACTTGATCTTATGTTTTCCTATAATGCGGGAGAACAAACACAGTATCAGATGTATCTATATCAAGCACTCAACCGTGTTATTCCTATGATTAATTCGTATGATTCATTTGCTTTAACAGAGGATAAATTTCATACTTCATTCGTTCTCAGAAATGCAGGAGTTAAAACAGCAGATTATAAACTCTGTCACCGTGATGATGGGCATGAACTTAAAAAAATCATCAAAAAATGGGATAAAATGGTCTATAAACCGACTGATGGTTGGGGTGGAGTAGGTCTTACTAAGATAGAGAATGAAGCAAACTTAGATATGTTGATGCCATTTTTAAACCAGATGGATCTTCGTTACTTTTATGTAGAAAAGTTTATCAAATATGATAATACTGACTTTAGAGTAGATATAGTAGATGGTAAATTTGTATCTTGTTATGGGCGAAAAGCTACAGGAACAGATTGGAGAACAAATGTTACGGCAGGTGGCTCTGTCTTTATGCGTGAAGCGAATGATGAGATAATTGATGTCGCAATTAAAGCTTGCTTAGCAACTGGTGTTGACATTGGTGGTGTAGATATTATATATGATAGAGAGAAAGAAGAGTACATAGTTTTAGAAGTAAATGGTATCCCCGCTTTTGCTACTCCAGAACAAGAAAAAATGGGATTAAACTTCAATGATAAAAAGATTGATTTAATTGTGGATTTAATTGACAGAAAAACGAAGTAAGAGTATTATTGCGAAAAAATATAGCGATTAAGGTAAGAGATTGAGACAACAGTATACATCATATGACGAGTGTGTAGATTTTTTTAAAGCAGCATCAGCAAGTAATCCTGAACTCTTTAAAGTGGAAGTAATAGGTAAAACTTGGGAAGAACGAGACATCATTGCAGTAAGTATAACGATAGATGTAGAAAGCCATACAAAAAAACCAGCTCTTTTTTATACAGGTACGATTCATGCACGAGAATGGATTGGTATAGAACTCTCACTTGCATTTGCAAAGTATATTTTAGAGCATATTGAGTATGATCCACGCCTGAAACGCATACTGAAATCCACTACACTTTATATGGTGCCATGTGCCAATCCTGATGGTTTTGAGTACTCAAGAAATCACTTCTCATTTTGGAGAAAAAACCGTCGTAATAATGGTGATGGAACATATGGTGTTGATTTAAATAGAAACTTTTCAGTTGGGTTTACTCCAAACAAAAACACCTCTTCAAATGTCTACTCTGGTCCCTCTGCATTTAGTGAGCCAGAAACAGCAGCACTTAGAGATTTTGTAGAGTCTCATGAAAATATCACAATAGCATTAGATTATCACTCTCAAGGAAATGTTTTTTTTCCTGCACACAACTTCATACATGAAGATGCAGAAGATGCCATTGACTTAAATATCTTAGCATGTAATATGGCAGAGGAGATTAGAAAAGAGTCTGGCAGAGAGTATGGTGTTCATATGGGAAAACCACCTGTACACCTTATCTCTGGAAGTGGACGTGAGTTTTACTACTCTAAGGGAGCTCTTTCTTTAGTGGCAGAAGTTGGAACAAGAAATATTAGTGACTATATTGAGCATATGAGTGAAAATATTGAAGAGAATATCCCAGCTCTTATGATAGCTCTAAGTGAAGTGAAAAATTATAAAAAGAACAATACTCTAAAGCGTCCTCAAAACTTTAAAGCAATCTCAGTAAGTGCCAAAGAGATTGAACTATCATGGGATTATACTGATGATAAGTATAGATACTTTGAAATTTATCGTTCTTCAAAGAGAAAAGGCTTTGCCCAAAATTCTAACCGTATAGGCATGACAAAGCTCAAAACTTTTAAAGACAGTAACCTTAAACCGGCAAAAAACTATTACTATTATGTTCGTGCAGTATGTAAAGAACAAAATACAAAATCAGCATTCGCACAGTTAGTTGGAGTGAGAACTAAGCCAGCTGAGAGTATGTTTAGTAAGATCCTTTATCCACAAGCAGACAAGATAGGGTATGTCGGAGAAAAAACTGCAAAGAATAAAGAGCACTATGGAAATAACTCTATGTTTGTTGGTATCTCTAACTCTAAGGGTGAGTGTTTTGGTGTAAGCGGGTTTTCACTTGCTACTATCCCTGAAAATGCAAAAATTACAAGTGCTATTATTTCTTACTATCCGATGAATAGAGTTGCTGTTCAAGTAGAAAGCTATGGAGAGTGGAGAGTAGGGCAAATGGATGAGAGGACTATAGACAATATTGATAGTTTTGATGATATTAAGAATGCTAAGATGCTCAGCTATATTGGTGCACCAACTCAGTCTTATCAGCTTTCACAAGGTATATGGAGAACATATAAGTTTTCAAATAATGAGATAGAAGTGTTACAAAAATCTCTTAAACGCCGTGAAGCTTACTTTAGAATGGAAGGACCTGAATCTCTGCCTCTTGATCGTGCTTCACAGATGATGCAGTGGGATATTGGTTATGGACAGTTTAGTGGAGGGCTCTCTTATAGACCAAAACTGGATATCTCCTATACTATAGATGATGCAAAATTAGACCTGCAGTCTTCAAATGAGTTTACCGTAAATCAAGACAATGTAAAAGACACATCCCTCCAAGCTGGTTTTGATGCAAATGCAAATAAACGCTATGCATGTATAGAATTTGACTTGACGAATCTTCCGGATATGGAAAATACAGTTATCTCGAATGCATACATAGATATAGAAGCATGCAAGATAAATTCTAAAAGTACACTTCGTTTTCATATAGAGATGATAGAACCTATAGAGGGTAAAATCAATTATGAAAAACTGCAGAAAAGGACTACTATAGAGCGAATAGGGTACGATGTTAGTATCTCTGAACTTAATGAAACTCCAAAGCAGCGTTTTGTATTCGATAGATATGCTATAAATGAAATGATAGAGATATCGAAACAAATAAGTAAGGTGATGTTTGTAATCTCAGCTTCTTCACAAAGTGGTAAAGCAAAAAGTGAAAGTGTAAATTGGCTAGATGACAAACGAGTAAAACGCCCATCACTTACTCTTAACTATATTAAAAAGCGTCGTAATGCTCCTGCTAAAGTTATTAACCTAAAGCATACAGTAGAAAATAGCATAGTGAAGTTATCTTGGGATGCACCTAAGGATGATGGCTTTGCTGGTGTTATAGTGGTTAAAAACCCCTTTAGAGTTCCATGTACTCCTTATGATGGTCAGAAGCTTTATGGTGGTAGTGACACTTATACCTATGATAACTTTGGGGATAAAGAGACTCATAAGTATTATGCAGTTTTTTCTTATGATGATGTACCTAACTTCTCAGAAGCAGAGTTCCTCGAAATCAATATATAATTTACAAAACTTCTAAAGTCCACAAGAATCCCCTAAAATAGGGAATTCTATCCAACTCTTCAGTATTGAAAAACAATAATCCAAGTAAAAAAACCAAAGAAATAAAACATTCTTTCAATCTTTCAAACACTTTAAGCAAACTCTAAGCACAACCACCCTATAATTCCCATCCACAAACAGAGACACCTTGTTTAAAAAGGTTACGAATCTTCGAGTTGAAGGTTAAGAGAGATTGTTTGAGATCATTGAAAACTAAGCAAGTAAGAAGGGCTAGTTCAAACGAACAAGTTTATATTACTTAGAAATAACTAATAAAACAACAACCGTCTATTCTATTTTGAAACC
>WFNM01000117.1 GCA_015488615.1 Sulfurimonas sp. | reverse complement strand
CGTTTTTCAGGAACAAGTGTTGCACGGTGAGGAGCTACTTTTGAGACAATATTGATGATATCTCTATCTATAGCACACTCTAAATTTACAGGCACTTTTGAGTGAGCCATGATGTTTTTCACATCGCTATCTTGGATGTGGCGTCTATCTTCACGAAGATGAATAGTTATCTGATCTGCACCATTTTCACAAGCTATATAAAGTGCTTGGAGTATATCGGGGTCATTCACGCGTCTTGCTTCACGTAGAACTGCTACATGGTCTATGTTTACACCTAAAGTCATTGTGCTCATGCTCATACCTTTATACTTTTGTTATAAAAAGCTCGGTACTCTTCTTCTAGGTTTTCATATGAGATGATCTCTCCTATATGAACTGTAACTACATACTCCTCTTTATAAGGAGCATTCTCAAAAACTTTTTCATTTTTGCCCTCTATGATGACGGGGACTATTTTGAGTTTGTTTGCCTTAGCTATTTTAGCTGCACCACTCTGGAAAGTTGTAACACCATCACCAGAAAAACGCTCACCCTCAGGAAACATAAAGAGGTTCATATTGTCTACTTTAGAAAATGTTTTTTTTATTGTTTTAAAAAATGTCAGTAGACCGCGTTTATTGTCAAGGTCTACACTAATACAGCCACTATACTCAAAAAACTTTCCGTAAATCTTCGAGTCAAAGAGCTCTTGTTTTGCTATCCATGCACCATTTTTTCCTGTACGAGAAAACACTTCTTCCATTACAATGATGTCCAGAAGGGAACGGTGGTTGATTGAATAAAGAACTTTATCTTCTTTTGGGATATTGCCAATTACATTTACTTTTATATTTAAAAAATCAAGAACTTTTTTAGAATATTCTTGACGCTCATGAGAAAGTTGTTCATAAGCAGGCTTAAGAGTAATGAAAGGGTGAAAAAATGTCTTTTTGAAGATCTGAATATATTTGAGTCCAAGCTCAATCATAAATATAAATTTACCAATATTTTTTAGCATGTTGTACCTTTTTTATATGAAAGGAGATTATAGCTAAAAAATATTAATATTTTTTTATTTGTGACTACTTCTATATCTCGGATCTTGATAATCTGGTTTATCACAACCAGAAAAAAGACTCGTAGTTGTGAGTGCTAAAATCGTTACTAAAATAAATGATTTCATTGTTTGTATTCCTTTTATTGTTTTTTCTTCAGAGTCATCTCTGACTCCATATTTTTAATCTCATCATTTGCTAAAATTAGAATATTTTTTTCAATTTTCAACTTTTTGTTTACGATTTTATCTGGATAATTGATTTGTGTAAGTATATGTTTTATACAATTAATTCTAGCTTTTTTCTTATTATCTGAGCGAATTACTGTCCAAGGAGCATGGTCTGTATGTGAAGCTAGAAGCATAGAGTACTTTGCAATAGTATATTTATCCCATAATTTTTGAGATTGTTCATCGACAGGAGAGAGTTTATACTGCTTAAGTGGATCGGTACGGCGTTTATCGAAGCGACATTTTTGCTCCTCTTTACTTACAGAAAAATAAAACTTAAAGATAATAATATTAGAGTTTATAAGCATCTTCTCAAACTCAGGGACTTCATGCAAAAACTCTTTGTGCTCTTCTTGTGTACAAAAGCCCATAACAGGTTCAACACCACCACGGTTGTACCAACTTCTATCAAAAAGGACTATTTCACCAGCTGAGGGGAGAAACTGTGTATAGCGTTGAAAATACCACTGTGAGCGTTCTACATCACTAGGTTTATCAAGGGCAATTACTCTCGCTCCACGAGGATTAAGGTGCTCAGTGATGCGTTTTATAGTACCACCTTTCCCAGCTGCATCCCGACCCTCAAAAATCATCAGTACTTTTTGCCCACTCTGTTTAATGTGGTTTTGCATTTTAAGGAGTTCTATCTGTAAACGGTGAAGCTCATTTTCATAAGCTAGTGTCTCTTTTTTTGTCCAGACAGCAACACGGTTACCTTTACTATGTTTTATTTTCTCTTCTTGCATAAGTTGTCCTTTTAGAATGAGCTTCTTACTAAAATATCTACTTCTTTTACATCTTGAGTATTTGCAAAACAGCTCTTATCTCCACAAATCATAAAACCATCATCTTCACTCGCTTTGTAAAGTACAAAAGGGTAATTAATTTTTGCTAATTCGTAAGAGTTATTTTGAATGTTCTCAATCTTTGTTTTTACTATTCTGTCACCCTTTACATAACGTAGGGCCTGTGTAAGCATAAATGGTGAGTAGATAGGTTTACGACCTAGCTCATAAGAGTTGTACTCCATCGTTTTAAATGCGAAGTGTGTATACTTTTCATCTTCTAGGAGAGTGCCTAGTGTGAGTAGTACATCTATCATAATACTCAGTGAACTTGTATAAGTGTTGTCTGTTATCTCTGCTTTGGTGATAAACTCACCTACACTAAAGTTCCAAACACCCTTGTCATAAAACTCCTCAAGAGCCTTGTTGGCAAATCTGTGTGCATGGATAAGATAAATTTCTTCTTGAGTATACTTATATGCTGAAAGAAGAGCTTGTGCTATAAAGGCATAGTCTTCTAAAAATGCCACAACTTTTGGCTCTTTATGAATAAGTGTCGTATGATAAAGCACACCATCTAAAAACATAGTCTCAAGGAGTTTGTCAAGATGCTTAATAGCTCTTAGTGTGTATTTTGAATCTACAGAACCCAGTTTAAACATCGCATTTATCATCATTCCAGACCAAGAAGTTTGTACTTTTTTATCTATGAATGGGTACTCGCGTTTAGTACGAAGTTTACTTAGAAGTGGTTTTACTTTACTGAACCACTTAGGTACTATGCCATTTTCAAAACGAATAATATTTTTACCCTCAAAATTTCCTTCAAGAGTAACAGACATCTGTGCAAGTTTGCTTGTCACATCCTCTATCTTTGCATCGCTTAACATTTGAATGACTTCTTGATAAGAATAGACAAAGTATTTTCCCTCTTCGCCCTCAGTATCAGCATCACTTGCAGAGTAGAAAAGATCATCTTCACACATAAAGTTGTACCAGAAGTCAGCACACTCTTTTGCAGTGTTGAGATGAGTCTCATCTCCATAAGTAAGATAAGAATCTGTGTAAACACCAGTAAGAAGTGCATTATCATAGAGCATCTTCTCAAAGTGTGGTACTATCCACTCTTCATCTGTAGAGTAACGACAAAATCCACCATCTACAAGGTCGTACATTCCACCTTTTTTCATAGCATTTAGAGTTTGCTCAAGCATTGCTTTGGCACTCTTGTCATCATAAAGCCTATCTATAATAAGAAGAGTATTAAGTGTAGAGGCATGAGGAAACTTCGGTTTGACTGAAAAGCCACCATTTCTCGTGTCAAAGTTGTTCTTAGCTTGAAGCATGAAGTTCTTTGTGAAATCCTCTTTGAGTACTGTTGCCTCTTTTGGATGTTCGACATGATTTAAAAACCCTTCTACTTCATCGGCATTTTTAAAAAGCTGTGCATCATTTAAACTTACTTTATTAGCTATGAGAGTGGTAAGTTCTTTAAAGCCCATGCCTTCTATAGTCCCAGTGTTAGACTCAGGGGGAATGTAAGTGCCTGCAAAAAATGGCTTGTTCTGTGGTGTACAAAAAACACTTGTAGGCCAACCACCTGCACGACGGTTAAGGAGCTGATGAACCTCTTGATAATGCTTGTCGATGTCCGGACGCTCTTCACGGTCTACTTTTATACAAACAAAGTCACGGTTGAGTATATCTGCACACTCTGCATTTTCAAAAACAGTCTCTTCCATCACATGACACCAATGACAAGAAGAATATCCAATACTTATAAATATTGCTTTATTCTCTTTTTGTGCTAACTCAAATGCTTCATCACACCAAGGCCACCAATCAACTGGATTTTCTTTATGCTGTTGGAGGTAGGGACTATCTTCTTTTTCTAATCTGTTTGACATTATTCTAATCTCTGTTATAGTTTATTTTAGAGTAGAATATGCAAAATAAGCTAATGTAGTGCTTAAAGTTGTAAAATATGAAATACAGCTTGACTTTAAAAACATTATGATAGTATAAATAAATGTAAATATAAAGAAGTTTAACACATGAAAAAAAAGATTTATATAGCCGGTCCAGATGTATTTGAGAAAGATTCTATAGCTCTAGGTCAGAGATTGATGCAATTATGTGAAGAGTATGGATATGAAGGGCTTTATCCTTTAGATAATATAGTTAATTTTACTCAGTCCAAGCATAAGATAGCCAAAGATATTTATGAGGCTAATACAAAGATGATAGCAAAGTGTGACATCATTATTGCAAATATCAACACCTTTCGCGGTAAAGAAGCAGACAGTGGGACTATTTGGGAATGTGGCTATGGATATGGACTTGGTAAAGAAGTCTATGGCTATATGCAGAGTAAACGTTCTTATATAAAACAGTTTAGTGATCTTAAAGAAGAAAATGGAATGTTTTTGGATGAAAAGAATAGATATGTAGAGGATTTTGATCACCCCATAAACCTTATGATTGCATGCAGTTGTAAAGAGATACTTGAGGGTGGTTTTGAAGATGTACTCAAACTACTTAAAGCGGTATAATGCTTAGGCTTCTTCTTACTTTAGTACTCTTAGTTTCTTCACTTGTAGCACAAGAGTTTCATGCACTTGAAAAAGTATCTCTTCAGTTACATTGGAAGTACCAGTTTGAGTTTGCTGGTTTTATTGCTGCAAAAGAGATGGGTTATTATAAAGATGCAGGGCTAGATGTTACCCTTAAAGAGTATAACTTTGGTACAGATATAGAAGAAGATGTCTTAGGTGGAAAGAGTGAATATGGTATTTACAATTCACTGTCTCTTTTAGAGTATTTACGGGGTAAACCTCTTGTTCTTGTTGCTTCATATTTTAAACGTGCTGCACTTGTACTTGTGGCTTCACCTGATATTAGATCTCCAAAAGACTTGATTGGTAAAACAATAATGGCATCAACGAAAGAGGACTTTATACTGAACTTTAAACCTTACTTTGATATTTATGGTGTCTCTATTGATGATGTGAAAATTGTACCACACACTTACAGTATTGATGATTTTACAGAGGGAAAAGTAGATGCTATGACTGCTTTTATCTCAAATGAAGTTACTAAACTTGATGATAAAAACATAACATATAACATCCTCGATCCAAGTAATGAAAATCTTTATGTTTTACAACTAGAGCTTATTACTTCACAAAAAGAACTACAAGAGCATCCAAGAAGGGTAGAGAAGTTTAGAGAAGCATCTTTAAAAGGATGGCAGTATGCTCTTAAACATAAAGAGGAGATATCAAAGATCATATGTGATAAGTACTCTCAAAGAAACTCTTATGCAGATGTCCTTCAAGAGGGAAAAGCTGTTGAAAAGCTTATTTTACCTTACACATATAATATTGGTTCTATTGATAAAAGCTTTTTAAATAAACAGATGAATATGTTTAAAAAAGAGTATAAAGTAGATACAAATAAAAGTTGGCATGGATTTATAATAGATCCTAAAGCTTTTGTTCAAAAGATAAAATTTACAAAAGAAGAAGAAGAGTATATTCTAGCTAACAGACAAGGAAAAAAAATTATCAATCTTTGTCTTCAGTATGATCAATTTCCTTTAGATGGATTTGAAAATGGAAAATTTGTTGGTGTAATGTCAGATATATATGCAAAAATTAGTAAAAAAACAGGTTTGTCTTTTCACATAGTAACTTCCAATTCGAGAAGTGATTTAAAAGAAAAAATAGATGCAAAAACTTGTGATCTACTCTCTTTTTACCCTCAAGCTAGTAAAAACTATAAGACACTCAAGCCAACAGATCCTGTAGGGACAACTCACTTCACACTTGTAAGTAGTACAGATAAGTCTTTTGTAAGTCATGAGATTTTTTTGAAAGATAAGTTGATTATTACCCAGTTTGAAGTTTATAAAAAGTATCTTCAAAAACTTTATCCTTATCTGCAGATCAAAGTTGTGCCAAACAATGAAGAACAGATTCGTATGCTTTTAGATAATGAAGCATATGCATTAGTTACTTTGGATGAACAGGCTGACTATATAGTAGATAAAACAGGATATGGAAAATTTAAAGTGAATGGTTTTATTGCTAAGGATAAACCTATTTTATTGAGTATAGGTGTACAAAAAGAGAGTGCTACTTTATACTCTATCATTCAAAAATCTCTACATTTCTTTTCAAAATCTGAGCTGATAGATATATTTGATAGCTGGAAAATTACACGTTATCAGAGTGTCAAAGATTATTCTTTAGTTTTTAAAGTCCTGGCTGTTATGACCTTGATATTATTAATTATGTTTTACTTTCAAAGAAAGCAAAGAAACTTCAACAAAGAACTCGAATTTTTAGTAGCAGATAAGACAAAGGCTCTCAGGGAGATAAATGAGTATTTAGAAGAGACAGTAACACAAAAAGTAGAAGAGCTGATAAGAAAAGATGAGATACTTACAGTACAGTCTAAACAAGCTGTTATGGGTGAGATGATAAGTATGATAGCTCATCAGTGGCGACAGCCTTTAAATACAATCACTCTTAATATATCTAATTTACAAATAAAACAGATGATGGGTATAAAGATAGATGATGAAATGTTGAACAAAAGTTATGATGAAATTTCTGAGACTATAAGCTACCTCTCTGAAACAATAGACGATTTTAAAACATTCTTTCATCCAGATAAAAAGAGTGATACAGTTAAGATTGATGAGCTCCTTGCAAAGGCAGTACAGTTTGCACAAGTACGAGCTGTAGCTACACAAGTCAAGATAAAAGTGATTACAAAGCCCTCTTTTGAAGTCTCAGTATATGCAAATGAATTGATCCAAGTTTTACTCAACATTTTAAATAATGCTATAGATGCCTATAGTAATATAAATAGTGAAAAAAAGTTTATTGAAATTTATGCACAAAAGAATGAAACTTCTTTTAGGATTGAGATTAAAGATATGGCTGGTGGTATTAAGCAGGAGATAATGAGTAAACTTTTTGAACCTTACTTTAGCACAAAAGGGAAAAATGGAACAGGTCTAGGACTTTATATGTCCCAGATGATAATAGAAAAGCAGTTTAACGGAAAACTACTCGTAGAGTCTAAAGAAAACTGGACTCGATTTATTATAGAAATTCCTATAATTGACCACGTTTAACAAGAGCAAGAACAAGAGGGATATTTAATCCATCATTGTTAAAGCCTTCATCTTTACATGATTCACACTTATCACCGACATTGCACTTTTCATTCTCTAGTACATCTTCTAGTGTTTCTAGTGAATGCTTTTTTATACAACTTGCTAGTTCACCTGCACTTACTGAGTTACATACACAGATTTCTGTCTCTTTTGGTATCATTAAAAAAACTCCATATTAATTTGAATATCATCTTCAGTAGCATTTGTCATATAAGAATGTCAAATACCTCTTGTTCGTAATATGCAAAAACCTTAGCCCCATCACTCGCAACAGTTACATTAGAGAATAAAATTTCAAACAACTCTTTTATTTGCCCTTGAAGTACTATGTCATCTTCAACATAAAGTATCTTCAAGCCTTTTGTAAATGCAAGTGCCATATCAGTACTAATTTTGCTCATTCTCACTCTTTTGTATGAATATTTGCACTATTTTATGCAAAAATAGATTAAAGAACTCTTCATCTTCATTATATATTCATTTTAAGCAGCTAAACTTCATGAAATTTATATCACTAAAAAAAGTTTTTTATACACAAAGTCTACACATAATAATGATATAATAAATCCTCAAGATAACAAAGGTTAACATATGAAACATATTATAAGAGTAATTTTACTTCTAGTCTTCTCGTTGAGTTATCTCAATGCAAGTGGTTTTTTGATGCCAAATGAGGCTTTTAAACCTTATGCTAAAGTAAATGATAAGATGCAGATAGAAGCGGGTGTTACTATAGCTAATGAGATTTATCTCTATGCGAAGAAATTTTCAGTAAAGATAAAAGATGATACTTTTAGTGTGCGTGAGATTGAAAAACCTAAAGCAGTAGAACATCACGGTTCACAAGTTTATCGTACCTCTCCAAACTTTATTTTAACTCTGAAAAACAGTAAACATTTAACAGGTATGCAGAAGATTATAGTAGTAATCTCTTATCAAGGGTGCTCTGATCAAGGGCTTTGTTATAACCCTGCAACAAAAGAGTTCCCACTTACTATTGATACATCAAAATTAGGGCATAAAATATTAACTGCTCTTCCTACACTTACAAAAACTGCATCAGTTCAAACACAGACACCAAAGATTGAACTCTCCCAAACTGATACAATTGCCAATACAATAAAGTCTGGAAATATAGTGGTAGTTTTACTTACATTTTTAGGATTTGGTTTACTTCTTGCAATGACACCTTGTGTTTTTCCTATGATTCCTATTATTTCTGGGGTAATTGTTTCTCAGGGTGAAGGGCTTACAACGAGAAAAGCACTTGCACTTTCTATAGTCTATGTACTTGCTATGGCAGTAGCTTATACTATCGCAGGTGTACTTGCTGGTCTCTTTGGAGCAAATTTACAAGCAGCTCTGCAAACACCATGGGTGATATACTCTTTTAGTTTTGTTTTTGTAGCACTCGCATTTAGTATGTTTGGGTTTTATGAGCTGAAACTTCCTGATGCTCTTATAACAAAAGTAAGCTCAAAAGGTCAAGGTGGTGGCTATGCTGGTGTGGCTGTTATGGGCTTTTTATCTGCACTTATCGTTGGACCTTGTGTTGCCGCTCCTCTTGCTGGTGCTCTTGTGTATATTGGTCAGACTGGCGATGCTGTTCTTGGTGGTTTAGCTCTCTTCTCAATGAGTGTTGGCATGGGGCTTCCTCTCATAGTAGTAGGTGTGAGTGCTGGTAAGTTTATGCCAAAACCGGGTGCTTGGATGACTATGGTAACCGCTGTCTTTGGTGTGATGATGCTAGGTGTTGCTATTTGGATGCTAGAGAAGGTAGTTGATTCATCTATTACAACTCTTCTCTATGGGCTTCTTGGTATTGGTTTTTCGATCTATCTAGGTCTCTTTGAGCGTGAACAGCATGTATTTAAAAAGAGTGTAGCAGTGATTATGTTCATTTACTCTCTTACTCTTATGCTCAGCTTTTTAGCAGGTGCTGCAAGTATGACACATCCTCTTAGTTTTTTAAATAAACCTGCAGTAACAGGTGTAGCACAAGCACCAGCAAAAAAACTCAACTTTAAAGTAGTAACCTCTTTAAGTGAACTAGATAAACTACTCGAAGCAAACAAAAGTAAAAAAGTACTCTTAGATTTTGCAGCAGACTGGTGTACATCTTGTAAAGAGTTTGAAAAGATTACATTTTCTGATCCTGCTGTTATTACAAAGATGAGTGAATTTGTCCTTGTTCGTGCGGATGTTACAAAAAATGGTGTAGATGAGAAAGCACTAAGTAAAAAGTACGGTGTCTTTGGACCTCCAGCTATCATCTTTTTTGATAAAAATCACAAAGTGAAAAAGTCCAAAACAGTCATAGGTTACATGGAACCAAAACCATTCCTAGCACACTTAAACTCTCTATAAAAGGAAACAAACACAGATGAAAAAAATACTTATACTTATAACATTTTTACTCTCTTCACTCATGGCAGATGTGAAATATACAGACCTTTTTGATGCTTACGATAATGCCAAAGCACAACACAAAACTGTAATGATAATGCTCTCGCAAAAAGGATGTCCTGGGTGTTCTTATATGAAAAATGTAGTATTTAACAACAAAAATATAGCGAAGAAGTTAAAAAAATATTATATAGTAGTTCATTTGGATGTACATGAGGACTCGATTCCCGATGGATTAAAGTATTTTGCTACACCGACTTTTTACTTTTTAAATGCTGATAAAAAAGTGCTAAAAAGACTCAATGGTGGAGAGAATGCAAAAGATTTTTCGACAACACTGTCTGCATTAAAAGCAAAATAAGATACCGGTTAAAACCGGTGTTACTGTAACACCGACTTCAGTCGGTAAAGTAAGTAAATAAGATACCGGTTAAAACCGGTGTTACTGTAACACCGACTTCAGTCGGTAAGATTATCTTCTTCCTCCATTTCTCCCACCGTTTCTGTTGCCACCGCCATTACGACTACCGCCACCACGAGGTTTATTTCTCGCTCCACGATTTCCACCCATGTTAATAGGTTCCGCTTTGATGCTTGGATCAGGTTTAAAACCTTTGAGCCATACTTTTGGAATATCTTTTTTAATAAGCTTTTCAATACCTGCTAAGAACTCATCCTCATCCACACAGACAAGACTGATAGCCTCACCCTTGTTCCCAGCACGACCAGTTCTACCGATACGGTGAACATAATCCTCACTTACATTTGGAAGCTCATAGTTCACCACATGAGGAAGTTGGTCTATGTCTATTCCACGAGCAGCGATGTCAGTTGCCACAAGTACTCTAATCTTTCCAGCCTTAAAGTCTGCAAGTGATTTTGTTCTCGCATTTTGGCTCTTATTACCATGGATAGCAGCAGAAGTGATACCATCAGTCTCAAGCTGACCACTGAGGCGATTTGCTCCATGTTTTGTACGAGTAAATACTAAAACCTGTTTCCAATCTCCCTCTTTGATAAGGTGTGTAAGAAGCTCGCGTTTACGACTCTTGTCAACATGATAAATAGCCTGTTGTACTATTTCACTTGAAGCATTTGTTCTTGCTACCTCTATAAGAGTAGGGGATTTGAGAAACTGGTTTGAGAGTTTCTTGATGTCGTTTGAGTATGTTGCTGAGAAGAGTAGCGTTTGGCGATTTGCTGGGAGAGCTGCTATCACTTTTTTGATGTCATTGACAAACCCCATATCGAGCATTCTATCTGCTTCATCTAAGATGAGAAAATCCACATGAGAGAGGTCGATGCTCTTTTGTGAGATGTGATCTAGTAGACGTCCAGGTGTTGCCACAACTATGTCAACACCTCTGCGAAGTGCTACAAGTTGTGGGTTTATCTTTACCCCACCGAAAATTACCGTAGATGTGTAATCAGTATGTTTTGCATAGAGTCTAACACTCTCTTCTACCTGTGCTGCGAGTTCTCTTGTCGGTGCTAGGATGAGTGCCTTGATGTGGCGTTTACCCTTGTGGTTCTCTTTAGAGCGAAGCAATAGCTCAAGCATAGGGAGTGTAAAACCAGCAGTTTTTCCTGTTCCTGTTTGTGCTCCTGCGAGAATGTCTTTACGTTTAAGAATAACGGGAATCGCTTGTTCTTGGATAGGTGTCGGGTTTTCATACCCTTGTTCTTTGATGGCCTTAAGCAGTAGTTTGTTAAGTCCTAAGTCGTTAAATGTCATAAATTTCCTATTTAATAAATATTCTTCATAATAGCATAAATTTGGCTTAAAGTGGCTATAATTTCATAATTAATATTTAGGATACCATATATGTCAGAAACTACAATCACAATCAAAGCGGGAAATCACCGCATCTACCAATGTCCAAACGAGAAAAAAATAGCTCTTATAAACAAACTTATCGAAGATAATAAAAAACTTGATATCGTAGTTGTATGTTCTTCTGATGTAGCAGCTTTAAGAGAATCTCTTGATTCTAAAGAAGTGAGAGTAGTAGAAGATAGAGAACTAGTAAAAGATAAAGATCTTAAGTGCGAGTTTATCATCTCTTACGATATGCCGATAAAAGCAATAGTTTACATGGCAAGAGCTTCTCGTGCAACAGTGAAAGCGGTAATGCTTCTTAATGAAAGCGAGCAGAGACTACTTCACTCTATAGAGACACTTATGGGTCGTGCTATAAAGCAAGAGTCGATTGAAGGTTTTATGTATGAGATAGAAGAAAAAGCTCCAGAAGATCCTAAAAAACGCAAGCCACTTACAAAAGCACAGATTACAGAGATAGCAAAACAACGCCATGAAGATGCAACTGTAGAGAAACCAAAGAAAGATTTTTCAGATAAGCCTAAACGCGAGGGTGATGATAGATGGGCAAAAAAGAAAAAAGAGCCAAATAAATATCTTGGAAAAGATGACAGCGGAAAAGCAATGTTTTCAGGAAAATCTGGAGATAGAAACCATAAGCACGATGGAACTCCAAGAAATAAATACGATGCACCAAAAGCAGGCGGAAAACGTATAAGTATCAAGGCTAGAAAACCTAAATCCCAAGAGTAGTCTTACCGGTTAAAACCGGTGTTACAGTAACACCGACTTTAGTCGGTACGTCTCTTTTTCGTAGTATTATTCCTCTATGATTTGAGCAACCCTCTTAGAACTTCCATGCTTTAAGTATGCTCTTAACTCCAAAGAATGTTCTAAAAATAACCCCCTATCATATTCTTTATATCCACTTAACAAGTTTTCTTTTGTTACCATCTCTTGAATATACTCAGGGTGGATAGTAATGCCTTTGAATTTTTTAAACATAATGTTACTCAGTCCTACATCTGTGATGTTGAGGAGTTTTGTACCTATGAAGTAGTCAAGAGGTTTTGCAATGTAGGTAAGTATAAAGGGGACTCCAATGATAGCAGCTTCTAGTGTAGCTGTTCCACTACAGATAAACGCGAAGTCAGAGTTTAGAAGTGTTTTATGGGCTTCATGGGAGACTTTAATGCTACTAATATCACCATACAGTGAGTCGATTTCTTCTTGAGAGAAATGTTTTGGGATGATGAGTGTTGCATTGCACTCTATCTCTTTTATAAGCTCTAGGTAAATAGGCATAAGTTTTTTTATCTCACCTTTTCTACTTCCTGGCATAAACGCCACATCTTTTACAGTGGTGTTTAGAGAGGTTTTAAACTCTCTTATCTGATCAAGTAGAGGATGTCCAACATACTCTATGGGTGCATCATCAGGATAGTAACTCGGTTCAAAAGGGAGAATGGAAGCAAGTTTATCTATAGTCTTAGCAAGAACAGGGATACGTTTTTTCTTCCATGCCCAAGCTTGTGGGAGGATGTAGTAGATAATCTCTTTGTCGGGGTATCTCTTTTTTAGCTTCTTTGCAAGAGGAAGATTAAAGCCTGAAGAGTCTATGAGTAGTACTTTATCGGCTTCTTTGGCTAACTCCACCATTTCATCTGCAAGCTTGAAAAAGTATCTTAGTTTTTTAAGTGCATCGACTATTCCCATGATAGCGAGGCTTTGGAGGTCTACTATAGGCTTACCTAAATTTTTATCGAAGATACCCATGAGTTCTACATCTGTTTTGAACTCTTTTGTAAGGGAAGTGAGGTGAACATTTGCAGAGTGTTCGAGTGCAGATACTAAAAGTTTCATAGAGATTAAGCCTTAGTTTTATATAATGCCAATATTATATCTAAGGTGGTCTAAAATGCTTATAAGAAATGCTGTAGTGTGTGATGTAAATGGTGAAAGACAAGTTGATGTTGAGATAGAAAATGGTGTTGTTGTAGCCATAGGCGAGGGACTTAAGGGAAGTGAAGTAGTTGATGCACAAGGTGCTTATCTTCTTCCTGCTTTAGTCGATACAAACATCAGACTCAAAGACTCTACACTTAATGCAAAAAATATTCAAGAGATTGCACAAGACGCCCTTCGTGGTGGAGTAGGACATCTAGTATTAAACGCGGACTCAACTCCAAGTATAGATAACGAAGTAGTCTTAGAGTATGCACAGCATGGTGTTGCTTCATCTAGTGGCACAAAAATCGATCTTATGCTCAACACACTTAAAGAAGATATGACTCTGAGCAATATCGCAATCATGCTCAAAAAAGGGATAGTAGCTCCCTCTATGTCCACCATGGCAAAAAATAACATTGCCATAAAAATAGCAGAGTATGTCAAAATGTACGATGTGACACTTTTTTGTAAGGCAGAGGATAACTCTCTTATAAACGCAGGAGTAATGCTCGATGGAGATGTCAGCTCAAAGCTAGGACTTGCTGGTATCCCAGAACTCAGTGAGGTACTGCATGTCTCCCGTATGATAGAGATAGCAAAGTTCTTTGACATTAAGATACTCTTTAAAGCTATAGCATCGCCGCGTTCAGTTGAGCTTATTAGTAAGGCAAAAAAAGAGGGTGTAGCAGTGAGTTGTGAAGTTTCCATCCACCATATCATAAATGCGGACACAGCTTGTGAAGGATTTAACACAGTGGCAAAACTCAACCCGCCATTAGCAAGCCAAGAGGATATGCTCAAACTCCAAGAGTATCTTAAATCTGGAGAGATTGATATGCTCACAACCTTGCATCAACCAAACTCCCCGCTCAACAAAGAGGTGGCGTTTTTTGATGCTTCGTATGGCTGCTCATCTTTGAGTCATGCTCTGCCACTCTACTACACAAAGCTAGTAAAAAGTGGGCTAATCAGTATGAGTGAACTTATAAAACTCACTGTACAAAATAGTGCAAAAAGTATAAAAAAAGAGGCTGGAGTTATAGAAGTTGGAGTAAACGCAGAGTTTGTACTCTTAGATATAAACGCGACACAGCTAGTGAGTGAGTCAGACTCACTCTACAACACTCAAGAGTTGAGTGGTCTTGTCTCTAGTTTAGCAGTTGGCTCACTGAAGTAGTAGCCTTGAGAGTAGGTGATGCCTAACTCTTCTACTTTTTCTTGTACTGCTTTAGAGTGCACGAACTCTGCTATAGTAATGATGTTCATATTTGATGCAAAGCCTACTATAGCTTTTACAATCTCGTAACTTTTTCTATCTGTGTCGATATTTTTTATATATCTCGCATCAATTTTGAGTATATCTACATCGAGTTGCAGAACTCTTTCAAAGTTTGAGTACTCTGCACCGAAGTCATCTATTGCAAGCTGATAACCAGCATCTTTGAGCCCTCTTAATTGCTTGAGGTTATTCTTTTGTCCACTTGCACTTATACCTTCAAGTATCTCTAGTGTTACACGAGCAGGATTTATCTTGTACTGATCAATCTTTTGTGCAAGATAATCGACAAGATAGTAAGAGCTTAAGTCATCTTCTGTGATATTCACTGAAAAGCTAAACTCCTTATGAGCCATGACAGCAAATGTTTTGTCTATCATTACACGTGTAAGTTTTGGAAGCAAACCTGAGAGCTTAGCAACATCAAGAAATTTAAAGGGAGTGATAACCTCTCCCTTATCTGTTTGGATACGAACAAGTGCTTCATACTTTGTAATCTTTTTCTTCTTATTATCATATATACCTTGAAAGAAGGGTGTAATGAAGTTCTCTTCAAATGCAGTATAAATAAGGGTATTCATAAAAATAAAAGCTTTTCTTTTTTGTGAACTATCAAGTGTCTCATCAAATATATAGAGTCTATTTCTACTAATCTCTTTGGCTTTTCTTAGAGCAAGTGCTGCATGTTTTAAGAGGTTCTTGTCTGAGTAAACACCACCATAAGTGAAAGATACTTTGAGCTTGACATCCTCTACACTAATGGTCTTTTTAGCAAAAAGAAGTTTTATCTTCAGGTATGCTTCTTCTATATCTATTTCGCCATCAAACTTCACGGCAAATTGATCTGCATTTATTCTGTAGAGATTGTCTGGATAGAGTTCTGTAAGAAGTTCGGCTACTCTTATAAGGATTTTATCACCTATTTCAAAACCATAAGCAGTATTAACATAAGAGAAGTTATTAATATCTAAAAATATAAGAGTACGTTTTACTTTAGTTGTAAGCTCTTCTTGGAGTGATACCTTATTTTTGAGACCTGTAAGTGCATCATAATAAATCATTTTTTGGATTTGTTTTTTACTCGCTTCATTTTTTAAAACTATACTTGCTATATGTGAAGCAGCTTCTAGAAGTTTTTTGTGGTAAGGTGCAGGAGAGCGGTGTTCAAATGATGAGAGTGCATAGGAGCCGATGGTCATACCTTTTTCATTTTTCACAGGCATTGACCAGCATGAGCAGAGATTAAAGGCTTTGGCTGTATCTAAAAACTCTAGCCCGCGTTCATCTTCAAAGGTATTTATTATATACTGAGACTTTCCATAGTGGACAGCATTTGCGCATGACCCAGCATGTGGACTTGGCTTGATGCCATTAAGTGCTTGCCAACCAATATCTGGAATACTTGGAGCAGCTTTGACATACATAAGACCATTCTCTTCACTCCTAAGCATAAGAGAAGCGACTGAGTTTGGTAGCAGTGCCTCAGCCATCTTACAAAGAGCATTAAGAATCTCTTGAGGTTGTGTATCTTGTGCAGTGAGTGAGAGTATTTTCTCTTGGATGTCTAAAATGTTTTGGTACTCTTTATTTGTTATAGGTACTTCATTTACATTAGAATCATCAAGGATAGTACATGCTTCATCAGACATTATAAAACTCACTTAAAATCGTATAGGACTATTCTAGTCTTTTAATTATTGATGTTTTCTTAAACTATAAGAATAAAACTATTTTCTTTTCTTATAGAACTCTTTTTTAAATGCATCGAATTTATCTTCGAGAATAGCCTCACGTACTTCTCTCATTAGTGTTAAATAGTAATGTAGATTATGAATAGTTCCAAGTCTAAAGTAGGTAATCTCACGAGCACGAAAGAGGTGGTTAAGGTAAGCACGACTATATGTTCTACAAGTAAGACAAGTACACTCCGGATCAATAGGCCCCTCATCTTCTTTGAACTTTGCACCTTTTATGTTGATACGACCAAAAGAGGTAAAAAGAGTACCATTACGAGCATTTCGTGTAGGCATAACACAGTCAAACATATCTATACCGCGTTCGATATTTTCTATGAGGTCTTCAGGAGTTCCAACACCCATAAGGTAACGCGGCTTATCTTCTGGCATATACTGTACAGTATGCTCAACTGTATCGTACATTTCGTTGTTTAACTCGCCAACACTGAGCCCACCGATGGCAAAACCATCATAATCAAGAGCACATAACTCAGTAGCACTCTTAGTACGAAAAGCTCTATCTGTTCCACCTTGAATGATAGCAAAGATATTTTGATCTTTACATATGCCTTTTTTCTGCTGGCTTCTAAAGTACTCTATAGATTCCTTTGCCCATGCAGTCGTTCTCTCTATACTAACCTTGATACGTTCTTGTGTAGCTGGTAGTGCTACAAGATCATCAAGAATCATCATGATGTCAGAACCAAGATTTGTCTGAATATCTATAACCTTTTTTGGAGTAAAGAAGTGCTTACTTCCATCAATATGCGAGCGAAACTCTATACCATCTTTCATAGGCTTAGAGATATCAGAAAGAGAAAAGGCTTGAAAACCTCCACTATCTGTTAAAAAACTCTTAGGATACTTTGTAAAGCCATGAAGTTTTCCCATCTTTTTAATAGTCTCATCTCCTGGACGAAGATATGTGTGATAAGTGTTCGCAAGTATGATCTCAGCACCAAGAAGGTTGAGCACATCATCTGCATCCAAACTTTTTACACTTCCTATAGTCCCAACAGGCATAAATACAGGTGTTTTTATAGTAGAGTGAGCCGTCTCAATAGTTGCAGCACGAGCCTTGCCACTTGTCGCTTGTAAAGTAAATTTCATAAGTATAAATATCCTAGATTCAATATAGTTGCATTATTTTTATGCAATTATATCACTCTAAGCTTACTCTAAAATATCTTTCTAAGTCCCAATATAGTAAAATGCTATAAAATTATTTTGCAAGGTGTATAAATGGCTACAGTAGGTATGAGTGATGTTAAAAAAGGCGTTCGTTTAATCGTTGGAGAAGTTCCATATAAAATCGTTGAGTTCCAACATGTAAAACCAGGCAAAGGTGCTGCGTTTGTTAGAATGAAAATGAAGAGTTACTTAAATGGTAAAGTTGTTGAGAAAACTGTTCATGCTGGTGATAAGTTTGAAGTACCTGAAATCGACTATAAAACTATGCAGTATCTTTATGATGATGGTGAAATGTACCAGTTCATGGATACTGAAACTTATGACCAACTTGGTCTTGAATATGAGCAGTGTGATGAAGCTTCAAAATGGTTCAAAGATGGAATCGAAGTTGAAATAATCTTCTTTAGAAACAAAGCTATCTCAGTTCAAGCTCCAGAATTTATGGAACTAATCGTAACAGATACACCTCCAAACTTCAAAGGTGATACTTCAAGTGGAAGTAAAAAACCTGCAACTCTTGAAACTGGTGCAGTTGTTCAAGTACCTTACCATGTTTTAACAGACGACTTAGTAAAAGTAAACACTATAGATTGTGAATTTTTAGGAAAAGTAAAATAAAAGGAAATAAGATGGGCTTAAGCAATAAAGAACTACCAAAAATCGGATTTTTATATATGGACTATGTCCTTCGTTTTTTTGACCACTCAAACTTTAAAGGGTGGCCAAACAAGATAGAGACAGTAACATACCACTGGAAAAATGATAAAGATAGATTTATCAAAGAAGTAAAACGTAAAAAGATTGATGTTTTAATTGGTAATATTCCTGCTACTGCTTATGAAACATTTCGTGAGATAGCTCGCGCACTTCCTCATGTGCGTTTTATCCCATCTATGGATACTCAGTTCTCTAACAAGTCTAAAGAGAATGTTACTAGATTTGCTTGGAAATATGATCTTCCAATTCCAAAAACTTACATCTACTATAATCATGATAATGCGAAAAAGTTTCTCAAAAAAACTGAGTACCCAAAAATCATCAAAAAATCTTACGGTCCATCAAACTATGGTGGCTACTTCGTACATAAGGTAGACTCTGCTAAAGAAGCACTTGATCTTTACAAAGAGAAAAAATACCATCCTCAATACTTTCAAGATTTTGTACCTATGGAAGCAGATATTCGTGTAATGCTTATCGGGCATAAGCCTGTATGTGCTTTTTGGCGTCGTGCTCCAGAAGGTGAGTGGCTTACAAACACTTCTCAGGGTGGAAGTATGGACTATATGGATGTTCCTAAAAATGTTCTTGATTTAGCGGTAAAAGTCTCAAAAGCTGCTAAAGCTGAGTACTGGGCTTGTGATGTTGCTTATGGTAAAGATGGTAAGGTTCGCATTTTAGAGTGTGCTACTGCGTTTGCCGCATTCCCTTACATCAGAGACTGGATTGGTCAGTACATCATGTGGAGTCTCTCAGAAGGTCGTTTTAAAAAGCCTCATATGCCTATGTTTAACTGGGAAGAGTTAGGGAAAATTGATGCTTCACTTTTAAGAACTATGAGACATATTCAGTTTGGTAAATTCTCTCCATCATTTGATGGTGAATACTTTGGCAAGAAGAAAAAATCATATGGTGGTAAAAAAGTATTTTTACACAAACTTGATAAAGAATACCCTGTATTTGATGTCAAACGCCGTTGGAGTGAAGAGTGGCCAAGTGAAAAGTGGAACTACCAAGATAACCTAGCACTTAACCCAGCAAAATCAAAAAGTGGCAAGTCTGCGAAAAATACTCCAAAGCCAACAGGTGATGAGTCGGTAGAGTCTGCACAAGAAGAGCGTATTACTCACGAAGAACTTACTTCATTTCTTACAGAGATAGAAGGTATCGGGAAGAAAAAAGTTTCTAAGATTATAGAACACTTTGGTGATGTAGAAGAGGTCGTTGGTGTTATTCACCAGAATCCTTCTATCCTTACAGAAGTTAAAGGTATCACGAAGAAGCTTGCAGAGAAAGTTGAAGCAGCTTGGAAGAAACTCCTTAAATAGCCTCAGTAAGTTAAGTGCATTGAGTACTTAACTTACTCTCTTAAACTCGCTCACTCATAAACTCAAAAAATTTCTCTTTACTAATCGGTCTGCTAAAGAGATACCCTTGTCCTATCTCACAATTGTTCTGGGCTAAAAAGTCCTCTTGATCTTGAGTCTCTATACCCTCAGCTACTGAGTGGTATCCTAGAGAGTTTGAGAGTGCTAAGATGGCGTTTGTGATGGCTACACCATCTGCATCATGTGGTACATCATCTACGAAAGATTTGTCTACCTTAAGTGTATCTACTGGAAGCTGTTTGAGATAACTCATAGAAGAGTATCCTGTTCCAAAGTCATCTATAGATATTTCAAAACCTGTATTTCGAAGATTGTCTAGTATACAAAGGTTGTCTTTTGTAGACTCCATGATGTAACGCTCTGTTATCTCTATCTCAACATGAGATGCATCAAGTTCAAACTCTTGGAGAATATCTTTAAATGTTTGGACTATATCTCCCTCTTTAAACTGCTGTGTAGAGACATTGACTGCAATATGTTTCATATCGTGCCCTGCAGCGATAGAATCATTCATAAAACGGCAAGACTCACGAAAAACAAACTCGCCTATATCTATGATAAGTCCACTCTCTTCGGCAATAGGAATAAAAACATCAGGACCAATAAAACCAAGAACTTTAGAGTCCCAACGTACAAGTGCTTCTACTGCTATGACTTTTTTTGTTTTCAAATTATACTGAGGTTGGAAGTTCAGATAAAGTTCATTTCTTTCTAATGCATGGCGAAGCTCTTGTTCTATCTCTAAGCGTTTATTCATCTCGCTTGAGAGTGAGTCTGTAAAGAAGTGAAAACGATTTTTTCCAAGATCTTTAGCTTTATACATTGCACTATCAGCATACTTGACTAGTGTAACTAAGTCTGTAGCATCAGTAGGGTAGTTAGCTATTCCTATACTAGCACTAGTATTAAGTGTATGTCCCATCACTTTAATGGCTTGGGATAATCCATGCAGTATTTTATTTGCTACTGCAGCTGCACTGTCTGGATTTTGGAGATCTTCTAGTATCACAACAAACTCATCCCCACCAATACGAGCCAACATATCTACATCACGTAGAGTACTACGAATAGTGAGTGCTACATGCTTAAGAAGTTCATCCCCTATATGATGTCCAAGAGTGTCATTAATAATCTTAAAACGGTCT
>WFNM01000116.1 GCA_015488615.1 Sulfurimonas sp. | reverse complement strand
GTAAGCATATCCATTTTCTTGCTTTACCCAAAAAGGAGGATGAGTAGCACCTGTAAGTTTTAAAAACTCTAAACCCTCTTCATCCCAAAACTCTTCCTTTGTGTAGCCACCATTTTCTAGAAACGCCGTAAACTCTGCATTGCTCACAAGATACTTTGCACTCTTAAATGCAGAAATCTCTTCTGCATAAGTTCCATACTCATTATCCCAGCCATACAGAGGGTGTGTTTCATCTACACCTAAAGTTATTTTTTGAGATGCTATACTCACCATACTATTTTGTGGTGCTTTGCCAAACTCTTTAGAAGAAGGAAAATACTCAGATTTCTTAACAAACTCTATAGGCATCTGTCTATGTAAGACAAGAGAGGTTTCTATATGTATTCGCTCATGCTCAATCCCCATGAGTATAATCCACATAGCTGAATCTTTTTGAATAGGAAGAGTAAGAGGAAGTTCTTCTATAAGTTGTCTCACGAGATTTTTCACTTGTAAACGATACTCTCTCACGGCACTTACTTCTGGCCAGACATCACGAGAGTTACTCATATCATCCCATGCCATTTCATCTACACCTACGGCAAAGATGGACTCAAAGTCAGGATTTATTCTTTTATCGATAGTTTGCATAAGGATAAGTTTATTTACAAAAAATGTTGCCGTATGTCCAAAATAAAATATCATCGGATGACGAGTTATCTCTGACTTCTCATAAAAGACACTATCATCTTTAAGGACTTCAAATACTCGCTCATAAAGTTCATAAGTATTTAAAAAGTACTCTAATATTTCTTTGCGTTTAGCTTCTGGACTTGTACCATTTAAAAGGGGTGTATATTTACTCAGTTGACTCAAAATGGACCTTTAAATTAGTTATAATGATTATATGCAAATTATTCATAGTAAATTATTAAAACAATTTAAAAACCTTACACAGGGCTTTACAACTAAGCAAAATGGTAACCTCGGATTTCATGTTGGGGATGATAGGGAGTCTGTGATTCAAAACCACAAGGCCTTAGGCAAAGAGCTCAGCTACAACTATGAGACTCTTGTACATATGCAACAAATCCACTCAAATGAGTGTAGAGTAGTAGAAACCTATGATGACTTTTTTCATCCCCCTTGCTGTGATGCACTTATTACAAACAAAAAAAACATTCCCCTTATGGTTATGGTAGCAGACTGCTCGCCTCTTCTTTTTTACGATGCAAAACAAGAAGTTATTGCTCTTGCACATGCAGGACGAGCTGGTACTTTTAGTAATATCGTTCAGAGTGTACTAACAAGCTTTAAAGAAAACTACAACTCTTCAGTAGAAAATATATTTGTCTCTGTTGGTGCGAGTATAAAAGAGTGTTGTTATGAAGTTGGAGAGGAAATAGTGCAAGAGGCTGAAGAACTCTCACTAAGCTATAGTATCTCTAAACGCGAGAACTCTTACTATCTTAATATCTCTAAAATCCTTTCTAGACAGCTCTTAAATGCAGGCATCCTAGAGCAGAATATAGAGTTTATAGATGAGTGTAGTTGCTGCAATCAAAAGAGTTACTACTCCTATAGAGGAGAAGGGAAAACGGGAAGATTTACTGGGATTGTAATGCTAAAATAATGGCTTTTTAAATCTCATAAAAGTATGTTTGATAAGCTGCATCTAACTCAGAGAGTTTCACCGAGAACTCTTTACGAACTCTCTCTTGCATATCTGCCCAAAAAGAGTCAAGAACTACACTTGTACCGACATTCTGAGCAGGTACAAAGAGTTTTCCTTCTAGTGACTCTATTATGTCTAAAACAGTGATTTGGCTAGCATCTCCTGAAAGTTTGTAACCTCCATTTGCACCTCGAATACTAACAACTAAGTCACTCTTTTTAAGTGTTGCCAAAATTTGTTCTAAATAGCCATGAGATATTTGGGTGCTTGCTGCTATCTCTTTTATCTGCATAAGTCTATTTGCAGGTGCTTGACTCAGTGTGTACATCGCAGCAACACCGTAGACTCCCTTTGTAGAGATTCCGACCATTTAAAGTGAAAACCTTTTATAAAGATGGTAGACTTCACAGCCAAGGCAGTAGCTAAATGCCACTTCCAAAAAGATACATACTCCCAAAATAAGACTTAATCCATAAAAAACAATATCTAAATTAAGCACTGTACTTAATGCAATAAGAGTTACAAAAGTAAGTCCGAAAAATGATGCTAAACGTTTTGGTGCATTATCTTCTAAATGAGACTGAAAATTCAAAAGATTTTTTGTAGCCTTTGCCAGCATAAATAGGAGGCTATACTCTTTTTTGAAGTAAATACGAGTTACAAAGTCGAGAACTAAAAAGAAGATGATAGGTATAAATTTTGTCACAACAAAGAGTGTAAAAAGAAGTCCCATATATAAAGAAAGAATTCTTACTACTGTTGCATCTACTCTTTGAAATGATATTGGGCATGATTTGTTTTGCATCATAAAGCCTTTTACTATTAATTTTTGTAATAATAATCTATATGATATTTAAAGTCAAGTAAACTTAGCTAATTACTAAGGATTGACTTTCTTTGCAAGTTGTTCAGGAAGAAGCTGTAGTGACTCTTCTACAAGTTTTGTATTTCCATGAGTGATAAAACTATCTTCATACTCAAAACTAACTAATTCAATATCTAGAATCTTTTCAGAGGCAAGAAATTCTAAAAGAGCAGAACCAACACCACCCATTTTTACACTATCGGAGAATATAAACCATCGTTTATGTTTTGTAGCTAAACTTTTGAGTATCTCTGTGTCTAATGGTTTTACAAAACGCAGGTCTAAGATACTTACATCCTCTTCTAAAAGCTCTGCTGTTTCAAAAGCACGGCCAACACCATTACCATACCCTATAAAGAGAATATCTGAATCTGTAGACTGTAAAAGCTGTGACTTTGCCAAACTAAAAGGAGTAGACTCAGACAAGGTTGTTTCTATAAATGCTCCACGAGGATAACGCAGAGAACAAGGGTGTTCATACTCCGCAGCAAACGCCATCGCTTGATGAAAACTTTTCTCATCACGAGGTGCAAAAAGTGTCATATTTGGTATAGCTCGTAAAAATGAGATATCAAAAACACCCTGATGCGTCTCCCCATCTTCACCTACTATTCCAGCACGATCAAGTGCAAAAACAACTGGAAGGTCCATAAGACAGGTATCGTGAATTACTTGGTCAAAACCGCGCTGTAAAAATGTAGAGTAAATCGTACAAAAAGGTTTAAATCCTTCTTTAGCAAGAGCTGACATACTTGTTACAGCATGCTGTTCTGCTATAGCCACATCCCAAAAACGATCAGGATATTTTTCCATTAGAGCACTCAAACCTGTACCACTTGGCATAGCAGCAGTTGCTCCTACTATTTTTTCATTCTTCTCACAAAGATCAAGGAGTGCATCTGTATATATTTGTGTCGCACTCTTTTGAGAGCTTTTCTTCATACTTGAACCACTACTCAAGTCAAAAGGACCTACACCATGCCACTTCTCTTCCTTCCCCTCTGCTATATCATAACCTTTACCTTTTAGAGTTTGAGCATGAATTATTACTGGACGATTTAGCTTTTTAGCTGTCTCAAAAATCTCTATTAACTGTGCCAAGTTATGTCCATCAACTGGCCCAATATAATTAATGCCCATCTCTTCAAACATAATACCAGGAGTAATAAGTTTTAACCCCTCTTCCATACGTTTAGCAATATAGTGAGCACTATCACCAAAGTTGTCCACAAAGGACTCTGTAGATTTTTTAAAACGCTGATAAAATGGACTTGCCATAGCAGAAGAAAGTATTCGAGAAAGTGCACCGATAGGCTTTGCTATACTCATTTCATTATCATTTAAAATAATAATCATAGGGTATTTTCTATCACCTAGTTCATTGAGAGCTTCATAAACCATACCAGCAGTCATCGATCCATCACCAATCATCACCACAGGTATACGGCTCTCTTGTTCACCCTTAAGAGCTATAGCTTTTGCAGCACCAACTCCTAAAGATATAGAAGTAGAACTATGTCCTGCAACAAAATAATCATCATCACTCTCACTTGGTTTTGTATAGCCACATAAACCATTGAACTGACGAAGTGTGTCAAAATCATCCCATCTATTTGTTAAAAGTTTATGTGCATAAGATTGGTGACTTACATCAAAGATAAAAGGATCTTTTTTACTATCAAAAACTTTATGCATAGCTACTATAAGCTCAGTCGCCCCAAGTGTTGAGCTAAGGTGACCACCATTTTTACTCACTACTCGAAGTATCTCTTGACGAATATTTTGGCATATTTCTTCTAACTCTTGTACACTTTTATCTTGTATATTCATTTTTATTTACTCACTTAATGCCGCTCTTTTTATGCGTTCAAATCTTTTTTCTATCTGGGAGTCTATATTTCCAGCATCACTTATTACAACCACACCACCCTCACTTATTGCACTATCAGAAACTATATCTACATTCTCTAAGTTAGCAGTTTTTTCAGAGATTGCTCCATGATTTAGAGGATTGACTTTTATAGTCACCTTAGAGGCTGTCTGTAAATCTTTCAGTAGCTCTTCACTAAGTTTTTGTGCTACTTCATTAGAGTTATCATGAAGTTCTACTTTTACTACCTCTTGTGAGATATCCAAAGCCGCTGTAATGAGCTGACTTTTTATAGCTTCAAGAGCATTGTTAAACTCTTCTGAACTCGCTTCAAGTTTTTGTACAGAGTCTGCAAACTGTTTTATTCCTTTGTTACTACTTTGTTCCAACTCTTTATTAGCTTTTGCCACACCAGCTGCCAGACCTTCTGAAAATGCCTTTTCTTTAGCTTTTTCTAAATTTTTGAGATACTCTTCCTCTTTTGCTTCAAGTTTCATCTGTAACTTAATAAAATTTGAGGACATTTCATCAGTCTTCTGCATAAGAGATTCTATAAGAGACTCTTTAGAGCTTGAACTCAAAGCGCTTGAATCAACATCAGTAATTTTTTGATGTTCATTACTCTTTACTCCAATACTATCTTCTTTTTGATTTATATTCTCTTGAGATCCAGTATTCCCTATTATTTTAAAGTTATATTTATTTACATTATGAGATTCTAGTTCAGAATTTGAGATTACAGTTGCCATTAATCAATCATCTCTTCTGTCGATCCCATTTGAATAACTCCTGACTCAGCAAGAGAGTTCACAACTTCGACAATCTTGCGTTGTGCTGTTTCAACATCTTTCATCTTCACTGCACCAAGAAACTGCATCTCTTCTTCAAAAGCCTCACGAGCACGCTCACTCATAGCAGAGAAAAACTTCTCTTTTAGTTCTTCTGGTGAAGATTTTAAGGCAAGCATAAGTTCTGCTTTATCAACAGCTTTAAGTGTTTCACTAATAGCTGCTTTATCAAGGCTAACTATATCTTCAAAAGTAAACATCATATCTTTAATAAGTGTAGCGAGCTCTTCATCAACCTGTTCAATGGTTGCAAGTGTAGACTTCGAGTTCTTCACTCCAAGACGGTTAAAGACGTCAGCAACTGCACGAGGTCCACCAACTTCTACCTTATAAGAAGCAAGAGACTCTAGTTTAGACTCAAGTACCGCTGAAACACGTTTGATAACTGAAGGAGATATATCTCCAAGTTTTGCCATACGCATAGCCACTTCACTTCTAAGATCATCAGGAAAAAATTGCAGAGTATCAGCAGCCTCAGTTGCATCCATGTGAGCTAAAATTAGAGCAATTGTTTGTGGATGCTCGTTAATAATAAAGTCTGAGAGTTGTTGAGGCTTAATCTTAGAAAGATAAGCAAAATTTTGAGTGTCTTGCATACTTTTTGAGAGTTTTTCAAGTACCTTTTTCGCTTCTTCTGATCCTAATGTCCTATAAAGAAGCTCTCTAGCATACTCTAAACCACCAGACGTAAGATATTGACCTGATTGAAAAATAGCATGAAATTCCTCGAGCACGGCAGTAGCAACACCTCTATCAATACTTGTATTTTGTGCAATATATTTTGATATTTCAGTAATAGATTCTACATTCATTGCTGAGAAAATACCTGCTGTTGTCTCTTCTCCAAGTTGTAAAAGAAGTATAGCAATTTTTTCAGCCATACTCATTTCATCAAATATAGCCTGTTGCTGTTGATTTAAATTTGCCATCTATTAAACTCCTTTTATCATATTTTAGGAATACTACCTTCTGCTTCTTCACTTAAAAGTGCTTGCAACAATGATGCAATATCTTCTGGTGCATCTTCAGCCATATTTCTTACCTTATCTAAAACTACCTCATACTTTAATTCATCTTCATTAAAGTTTTCTCCAACACCGAGTTGATCTTCTACTTTTTTACGCATCTGTTGTACTTTTTCAACAAGATCTTCCTCTTCATCATCATCAATTGAAAGGATTGGAGCTTTTAGATCATCTTCTTCTTTGGAAACTTCTAACATTTTACCTGCAAAAGGTGCGATCACTTTTTTATAAAGTATAAAAAGTAGTATAAGAACAAAGATATATTTAAAGACTTCAGAGAATGGTGTTAAATATGTTGCGATAAAAACCTTACTTTGGGTAACACTATCAACTGGTGCTTCTATTTTGCTACGATAAAACTGTAAGTTTTCTACACTTATCTGATCTCCACGACCTTTATCGATCCCAATCGATTTACTCACTAATGAAGTAAGAGCATTGAGATCTGCCTTAGTAAGGGGCATATATTCAACATTAGGAGTATCTGAACCAGATTTGTCAAGCTTTTTTTTATACTTTCCATCAACAATCACTGCTGCAGTCATTCTCTTAATACGTGCAAATTGACTTTTTGTTGTACTTACAGTTTTACCAACTTCATAGTTGGTTGTACCTGTATTCTTTTCATATTTCTGAGTTACTTTATTACTTGATAATCCTTTTACTGGTCCAATATTACTTACTGTACCTGGAACACCACCTACTTGCTCTGGAGTAGTACCCGTACGCTTTTCCTCACTCATCTGTTCACTTCTGACAACATTATCAGGATCGTAACTCTCACTTGTTGAATTTTTCACAGAAAAGTCAAACTCTATACTCACTTGTGCTACTACCTTATCTGGACCACCAACAAAAGGAGAGATAACGCTTATTATCTTATTTTGGCGCTTCTTCTCTTCTTTAAGTTTATACCTTTGCTGTGCTATAGAGAGTTCACTCATACGAACTCCCTCATCATCATCACCAAGTGTATCACCATTACTACTTACAAGCATTACATTTGCAGTTGTCAGAAGGGGAACAGCAGAAGCAACAAGATTTTTAATACCACGAATTTGTTTACTTGAAAGTGAACGATTAGCTACCATCTCAACCATCACAGAAGCAGTTGGTGCTACCTGTTTTGAGACAAAGAGAGATTCTTTTGGAAGTGCCAAACTCACAGTAGCTCTCTCAATAGGGGAAAGTCCACTAATTGTTCGAGAGAGTTCACCTTCTAAAGCACGTAGATGTTTTATCTTTTGATCAAAACTTGTTGCACCAAATTCTTGCTTATCAAAAAGCTCAAAACCAACACCACCGTCCTTTGGTATTCCCAATGAAGCGATATTAATTCTCTCTTTATAAACAACATCTTTTGGTACTTTTATAATATTATCAGCTTCTAATTTATAAGGAATATTGTCTTTTTCTAACTGTGCAACTACTTTTGCAGCATCTTCTGCAGAGAGTGTATCAAAAAGGACTTCATAGCTACTATTCTCAACTTTTGTAGAAGTAAAAACAACTAAAAATATTAAAAATCCGACGATACCAATAATAGCTGCTGCAATAATTATTTTTTGCTGTTTAGAAAGCTTATCATAGAGAACAACAAGCTGTGAAAAAAGTACCTTAAAATCCATTAAATTCCCATTTTAGTTATAATAATTTTTCTGTGAGTTCAAAGAAACGACTGTTTTGTTTAGGTGTTCCTACTGTTACACGTATTGCATTCAGACCGTATCCACTTAAGTCTCGTACTATCATCCCATAACGAAGTAGGTCATTTGCTAATTGTGCAGAGTCTTTGTTATCATTCAGACATAAAGTAACAAAATTTGTATAACTCTCTATTATATCTATTTTTTGCTTAGTTGCAAATGCTTCATAGCGTTTCATCTCACTAAAACATGAAGCTATAGAGTTTTGCACAAATTCTTCATCTTCAAGTGCTATAGAGGCTGCTTCAAGAGAGAGAGTAGTAATGTTAAATGGTGGACGAAGCTTATAAAGCTCTTTTATAATTGGGGCAGTAGAGATACCGTACCCAGTTCTCATACCACCAAGGCCATAAGCCTTAGAAAAAGTCCCTAAATATATTACATTACTAAACTTTTCAACAAGCACTCTTGGAGTGATTTTTTTACTTTCCTCTTTAAACGCAGCATATTCCATATATGCTCCATCTACTACCACTAAAGTATTTTCATCAATTTTCTCTAAAAATGCCATCATTTCATTTGCATCTATAGCATCACCAGTTGGATTATTCGGGGTACATAGAAAAATAATATCTGGTTTCTCACTCTTATAAAGCTCATAAAACTCTTCAAGGTTATGTTCTTGTGAATCTGTACGAATCACCTCTGCACCTACATGCTTTGCATAGATTTCATACATTGCAAAAGTTACAGAATTAATAAGAATTTTCGAGTTACAATCTGCTTTAGCATGCATGATAAACTCTATAACCTGATCACTTCCACTCCCTATAATAAGGTTTTCACCCTCAACATCAAATCTTTTTTGTAGAGCTGATTTAAGTTTAATCATACTATCATCAGGATAGAGTGCCATATTTGATACTATATCTATAACTGCCTTTTGAACCTTTGGTGAGCATCCATACGGATTTTCATTTGAAGCAAGTTTTACTATATCTTTTGCTTCAATGCCAAACTCACGAACAACAAGTTCAATTGGTTTTCCAGCCTCATATATTTTTATATTTTCTAATTTTTTATTAAATTTCATTCTCCACCTTTTACATAAGATCCAAGCCATGTAACTTCATCAGTATGCTTACTTAGTACTTTTTGTATTGCTATGTCATCTATATGCCCAAAAAAGTCTATATAGAACCAATAATCAAATCCGCCCTCTTTATCTTTTGAAGGGCGAGACTCTATCTTGGAAAGATTTATCTTCTGAGCATCAAAATCCTGTAGAAAATGCACAAGTGCTCCCGCTTCTACAGCATCTTTTAGACGCACAAGAATAGAGGTCTTATCTTCGCCACTCACACCATTTTTAAAATCACTCAAAATAACAAATCGAGTAGCATTATCATGTTCATCTTCGATATTTTTAAACATAGTTGGTACACCATAAAGTTTTGCTGCAATATGCGAACAAATTGCAGCTGCATTCTCATCTTCTGCTGCAAGAATTGCAGCCTTTGCTGTAGACTCAACAGGAATCTGTTCAATATCATAAAACCCATGCTCACTTAAAAATTTACGGCACTGACCAAAGCCCTTATCTTTTGAGTATATTTTTGTAATATTTTCTATCTTTCTTGCTTTTGTAGCAAATGCCACATGAATAGGCATATAAAGTTCTGCTACTATTTTTACATGGGACTTTGAGAGTAAATCAAGTGTCTCGCCCACAATTCCATCCCGAGAGTTCTCAATAGGCACAACACCAAATTTTGCACGACCTGCATTTAAAGTATTAAAAACTGATTCAATGGAGTTAAGGGATAAATACTCACTCATGGCACCAAAACGACTCTCTGCAGCTTGATGAGTAAAGCTTCCCTCTGGCCCTAGATAAGCTATACGTTCTGGAAGTTCTAAATTACGTGCAACTGCAAAAATTTCAAGAAAGATTGCCTCTATTGCACTTACATTTAAAAGCCCTCTACTGATCTTACTTAATTGGGTAAGCCTCGAGATAATCGCCTTTTCACGTTCGGGTCTATAAATTGCCCCACCCGTATCAGCTTTTATTTCGCCAACTCTCTGAACAACCTTCATACGACGATTTAGAAGTTCAAGTATCTCATTATCTATGGTATCAATAGCACCTCTACAATCTTCTAAGGTTTTCCAGTCACTTTGCTCACTCATATCTTCTCCAATATCTCTTGCATATCTGCATACACAAAATCGGGTCTTAAATTTTCTTCTAACAGAGGTACGATTTCCTTTGCTGTTTTGTACTTCCCACTTGTAACAAATATCGTTTCCATACCAAGCTCTTTAGCTCCACCAAGGTCACCCTTTACATCATCACTTATCATTATAATCTGCTCATACGAAGCTTTTACATCTTGTTTTTGTAAAAGTCTAAGTGCCTCTGCATAAAATGCAATACTTGGTTTACCTATCACCTCATAAGAGCTACTCGTAGCAAATTCAAGCATACGTAAAACTGCACCCACACCAGGATAACGTTTAGAATTTTTCGCATAGATGGAGGTCTCATGCATACCAACGAGTGTTGCACCCGAGAGTAAAAAATCTATCATCTGTGCATACTCATCACTTGCGAAGTTCTCTTTAGTTGCGATTAATACACTCTTTGGGTTTGTATATTCTAATGTGTAACCCATCTGTTCTAATGTTCTTAGAAATTCCTCAGAACCATAAGCAGCCACACCCTCTTTTAAGATACGGCCATCAAGAAGCATAAGTGGGTCTATATAGTGTTCTTGAGGAAATTTAAAACCAATACTCTGCAAATAGTTATAAAATTCTTTGGACTCTTTTTTTGTATTATTTGTCACAACCATATAGGGGGTTTTTTCATTATTAAGTTTTTCTATAAACTCAATTGCTCCATTTATTGGTGTTTTATCTTTATCGCTTATAAGAGTACCCTGAACATCTATAAAATACATATCAACCTTCTAAAAACTCTGTTTCTAAGGCAATAAGATCTTCAAAAGTTTCGCGTTTTCTAATCATTCTAGCTTTTCCGTCCTCTAATGCTATCTCTGCACTACGTCCCCGAGAGTTATAGTTACTTCCCATACCAAAGCCATAAGCTCCAGCACTATGAACAACTACAAGATCATTATGATTCAACTTTGGAAGTGGATAGTCTTTTGCGAAAAAGTCTCCGCTCTCACAAACTGGTCCAACTATATCTACAGCTCTTGGCTCTGCTTTAGAATCTGTTATAGCAGTTATCTTATGATAAGCACTATAAAGTGCTGGGCGAAGAAGATCATTCATTGCTCCATCAATCACTACAAATTTCTTTGCGCCATTTTGCTTCTCGTAAAGTACTTTACTTACAAAATAGCCCGCATTCGCCGTTAAAAAACGACCTGGTTCGCAGAGGATAGTAAGATCAAGCGCATTTAAGCAACCAAGAATTGCTTGTGCATAGTCATAAGGCTTAATAGTAGCCTCATCATCATACTTAATTCCTAAGCCACCGCCGATATCAAAGAACTTAAGCTCAATGTTTATACCAGCTAAAGAACGCACTAAGTCAGCAACAATCTCAGCAGACTCACGAATAGGATCAAGTTCTGTAAGTTGAGAACCTATATGAAAGTGAATACCTACAGGGTCTAAATACTCTGAATTATTTGCTTTGATATACATACGTTTGGCACTGCTAAGATCAACTCCAAACTTGTTGTCATGAAGTCCAGTTGAGATGTAAGGGTGTGTTTTTGGGTCTATGTTTGGATTGACACGGATACTTATACGAGAGACTTTAGCTAACTTTTTTGCCATCATCTCTACACGACTAAGCTCTGCTTCGCTCTCAATATTAATATATAAAATATCTTTCTCTATCGCTTCACAAATTTCATCATCAGTTTTACCAACACCTGAAAAAATAATCTTATATGCAGGAATACCTGCAAGAAATGCACGTCTAACTTCACCAATAGAAACACAATCAGCACCACTACCCATCTTTGCAAAATGTCTTACTACACTAAGATTTGAGTTTGCTTTTACTGCATATGCTAAGATAGACTTACGTCCTTTAAAAGCGAGCTTTAGCTCTTCATATTGAGCAGACATGTAGTCAAAATCGTAAACATAAAGGGGAGTTTTGTAGTCGTGTGCTAGTTGTTTAAAATCAATCATAAAAATTCCAAATTCTTTTTAAATGATTTTATCTAAAATGTGCTTATATATGCCTTTTTCAGGTCGATAATCTATACTTTTTCCACTGCCTTAAAGCAATCAAAAAGAGTATAACTATAGGAGCTATAAGAGCAACTTCACTTGAAATAGTTTTGTTATTTGCAAGTTCAATAAGTGTAAAAAGTACCCCCCAAATAAGCAAAGTAGCTAATATAGCCCCAAAACTGAAGAGTGAGACATTTAAAAAACGCACACTGACAGGCACAAAGAAAAAGATAATAACAATAAGAAAAGGAACAAAAAATGGATAAATAAATATCTTATAAAGAGCTCCTCTAATTGTATCAGTATTTACACCCTGTACTTCTAAAAGTTCAATAGCATCAACAGCATCTTGGATAGTAAAATTAACTTTCCCCTCATATACTTGATCTAATATTTTTGGTCGGAAACCTTTTAATATCTTTAAAGACCCTACCTCTTTTACATTAATACCAGGAGAGAAAAAACTTAAGTCATCTGGTTTTGTGATAATATTAGCTTTAGATATATGCCAAGACCCATCTCTGTATATCGCTTCTTTTGCAACAAGTACCTCTTTTAAAGAGTTCTCTTTAATAGTAAAAACACGAATCCCCTCTGCCTTTTCTTGTAAAGGAAGCATTTTTGCAAAATAAACATACTGTCCTTTATATGTAAAGAAAAGATCTTTTGTTGGGCTTAAGTACTGCCCACTCGAGCGAATATTAGTAGAAAACTCATCAGCTCTTGCGAATTTAGAACACGAATGCATAGATATAAAAATTAAAATTATAACAGTAGATACAACGACAAAGGGTCGAAGAACATCAACTCTTGAATAGCCTAAGGAAAAAAACGAAACTAAGGCATTAGAACGAATTAGGAATATTTTTGTACTAATCATAGCAAAAACTAAAGATATAGGAAGAAGCATATCGATAGCAAAAAAAGCTTTATACATTAAGTAAATAACAATTAAGTTTGCAGATTTAGAGAGAGACTCTGCATTTCCCATATAATCAAAACCAACAAGAAACATTATAAGTGCACCCATAATAACAAAAAAATACTTTAAGTAGTGATAAGAAATATATCTAAAGGCTAACATAATACTAATTTTCTTTTTTTTGTGCTATTTTTTTTGCAAATTTACTGCTAGTATTTTGTAAACTATTTTCAAATAAAAACTCTACTGCATCTGCTGTATCTTGTATAAAAATATCAAGATACTCTTTTTGCTTACTAGAGAAATCACTTAAGACATAAGAAGCAACCTCGCCTTTGTGTTCTGGTTTACCTATACCCATACGCACACGAATATACTCTTTACCAATATTAGCATCAATAGACTTAAGACCATTGTGTCCACCATGCCCGCCACCAAGCTTAAAACGTAAACTTCCATACGGTAGATCTAAATCATCATGTATTACAACAACACTTTCTTGCTTATAGAAGTTTTTTACTTTTATAACACTATCGCCAGAGAGATTCATAAATGTAAGTGGTTTTAATAAAAAATGATTTTTTGATTTGTAGCAGTTGCCTAAAAAAGCTGTTTTAGAAACATTTGTAGAGTGAAGACGACGATTAAGTTCATCTATAACCATAAAACCTATATTATGGCGAGTAGTTTCATAGTCGGAACCAGGGTTCCCTAGACCGACAATGAGCATAATTATTTCGCTTTAATGATACTTATAAGAGCAACACGATCACTGTCAATAACAGTCATATTTACTAATTCTGGAAGATCACGAACAAGCTTAGAATCACCAACATCCATATCTGTAACATCAATTTCTATTTTATTCATTAAATTCTCTGGAGTACATTTAACAGTTAAACGAGTTTTAGCCATGTGAACAAGACCTTTGTTCTTAAGACCAATTGCTTCACCTAGTGCTACTACAGGAATATTGAAAGTAGTTTCAACACCTGCTTGTGCTACCATTAAATCAACATGAAGTAAGTTTCCTGTAACTGCATGTGACTCATACCCTTGAACAACTACATTTAACTCTTTACCAGCAACATTTACTGGGAATGCTATAGTCTCTTTATTACGAACAGTACGGATATATTCATTCATTTTGAATGCAGCATTGATATTTTCAAAGCCTTTTCCGTAGATATTTGCAATTAGATAACCATCTCGACGTAGTGCTTTTGTAGCTCCTGTTGCCATACTCTCTCTAACGATACCTTCTAACATATTATTTCCTTGTGTTTAAAAATGGTCGCAATTATACCTATTTATTATTTAAGGCTTACTTCAAGTCAAAAATATCTGTATCATTTTCACTTATTTCTGTAACATTTGAGCTACTACTCTCACCAACTTTACCACTTGTAAGCCCACTTATCTTCAATTCAAGGTCCGAAGCACTTGTTGCATTTTTCATAGCCTGCTCTTTAGAAATAATACCGTCATTGTAAAGATCTAAGATAGACTGATCAAAACTCTGTGAATGATAGTGCTCTTTTCCAGCCTCAATTGCATCACGAATCTCATAATCACGGTTCTCCATTATAAGCTTCTCAATTCTTGGAGTACGCACCAAAATTTCCATAGCTGCACGGCGACCACCATCAATAGTAGGTACAAGTCGTTGTGATACAACTCCCTGAATCACCCCAGCTACAGAGAGTCGCACACGGTTTTGCTCATCTGTAGGAAATTGTGCAATGATGCGGTTTATAGTCTCTTTTGCATCGATAGTGTGCAGTGTTGAAAAAACTAGGTGGCCAGTATCTGCTGCATGAAGAGCAAGATTTATTGTCTCTTTATCACGCATCTCCCCAACAAGAATAATATCTGGATCTTCACGAAGTGCAGCACGAAGTGCATTACCAAAACTATTTGTATCTTGTCCAACTGAGCGCTGGTTAATTATACAACCACGATCTTTATGTACAAACTCTATAGGATCTTCAATGGTAATAATATGTTTTTTCTTTGTTACATTGATCTCATTTATAAGTGCAGCAAGAGTTGTAGACTTTCCGGAACCTGTCACCCCAGTTACAAGGACTAAACCACGTTCTTTTTGAGTAAATGTTTTAATAATATCAGGAAGGTGAAGCTGATCAAAAGAGGGAATTTTCACAGGAATCACACGAAATACTGCTGAAACACCATCCATTTGAAAGAAAATATTGACACGGAAACGATTGTTTTCATCATATGGATAGACAAGGTCAAGCTCTTTATGCTCAACAAATTCGCCAAAACGCCCTTTGAGTAACTCTTTTGCGAAAGTTAAGGCATCATCTTTTGAGAGTATCCCTCCAGAAAATTGTACAATATTTCCATTAATACGAGCACGGATAACTGCATTTGCTTTTATATGAAGGTCAGATCCACCAACTTCTATCATCTTTTTGAGGTAAACTCGTACCTTTTTAAGCTGCTCAAATGTGAGCTTACTGACATCGACTTCTTGTTTCATAATGCCTCCATTATCTCAGTGAAGGCATCCTTAAATGCCTCAAGACCATCTACTATTTGTGTATCTAAAAGAGCTTGAAAATCTATGCCAGCATCTTTGAGTTTACTAAAGTGAGCTTCTATAATCTCTCTATCAATTGGGAGAGCACTCTCTGTGGTAGTATTCGATGTAAAGGCTATTATAGTCTCTACTGGAGCAGTATTGACACTATTGTAAGCAAGTAGTTTTTCTATGTAGTAATCTGCATCTAGATCATCACCTTTAACCCCAGTACTCGCAAAAAGAGTACGGCATCCTTCTACACTCATCTGCTCTATTGCTGCATATATACTTGCACTATTATAGATACCACTAAGTCCTGTATCTATGCCTTTTTCTTTGAGTGTATCATCTAAGGCTCTATCTATACGAGAGACAAAAACACTTATAACTGTATCCACTTTTTTATCGTAGTTATAGGTTCCGCGTTTAAAAGCATTAGCACATGCTATAGCCTGCTCTTTTTTAAAAATAAGTGTCGCGTTTACTGGAATACCAACAGAGGTAAGTTCTTCCATAGCCTCATATCCAGCACTTGTAGCTGGAACTTTTATCATAACATTTGGACGATTGATAGTTTTAAAAAGTCGCTTACCTTCTAATATAGTCGCTTTAGCATCATAACACAAAGAGGGATCAACTTCTATACTCACATAGCCATCATCACCTTTGTCATAAAGAGGGCGTAAAATATCAGCCGCCTTTGTTATATCAAAAATAGCTACAGCCTCATACTTTTCTTTTGCAGAAAGGTTTTTGAGTGTTGCAAGTTGCTCTTTATAAGCATCAGAACTGAGAATAGCATTTTTAAATATTGCAGGATTTGAAGTAGCACCGTTAATTATTTTTTTAGCTATGAGTTCTTTAAATTCTTTATCAAGATAGTCACGTTCAATAAAATCAGCCCAGAGTGAAAATTTCAAATCTTCAATATACATAGTTATTCCTAAATTTTTACTCTATTATAACGAAGAAAATCTAAATTATGATAATTTTTTTGGAATCTTAATGCTAAATATAGTACCCTCTGTTGTGCTTGTAACTTCGATTTTAGAGTTGAACTGCTTTTCAATAATCATTTGTGACATATAGAGTCCTAAACCTGTCCCATTTTTCCCTTTTGTACTATAGTATGGTTCAAAGATTTTTTCTAACTTCTCAGCTTCTATCCCACCAGCATTATCCTTGATTATTAACTCAAGTTCTGTCTCTAAATTTCTCACATAGAGTGCAATAGTAGGATGTTCCTTTTTTACTTCTAAATGTGCATCTACTGCATTATTCATAATATTGAGTATAACTTGAATGAGTTCATTTTGATACATATCAATGATATCTCTATTTTTATTCTTATATTCTATAACTATTTTTGTCCCTTTAACTCTTGCTTGAATAAAATTAAGTACTTTATGAATCACATCATCAATATTTCCCTGTGTTATATTTTTATTTGGATTAAAATAAGTTTGAAAATCATCGATAGTATCAGAGAGGTAAACAACTGTATCACTTATCTCTTGTAGGCTTCTAACCATTTGTTCTTCTGAAACTTCAGTTCCTAACATCTTTTTGAGCTGAATATCGGAAACTGTTAGAGTGACAGTGGAGAGAGGTTGCCGCCATTGGTGTGCTATCATACTAATCATCTCACCCATAACAGCTTGCTTAGACTGAACACTTAAAAGTTTATCCTTACAAGTAAGCTCATCAACTTGCTCTTGAAGTTGCTCTTGTTGTTCAAAGATAAGTGCTCTAGCATCATCCATTCTATTTTGATAAAATGTAATAATAACACTTATAACGGCTAAAACAACAGAGATATATACTGCTTGAAACATACTAAATCCAATAAGGATAAAAGGCTGAATAGGCCCAAGCAAAATCATTCCAATGACAAATGACATCGAGTACTTTGCATATTTTTTCTCTTGAAAATAGAGGACTACAATAGGATAAGAAAAGAGCCAAATAAACTTTAATGACTCAGGTGAAAATCTATAATAGAGGAAAAGAAATAATAAACCAAACTGAGTGGCGATAGTAAAAGAAATAAATTTAAAGCTACTTTTATATCTACGTAATACAAAGAAGGAGACAATATTTAAAAATATCATCGCTACTTCTACTGGAATAATTCCATAAGTTGTTTTATAAAAATTAACAATGATACCAAAAAGTAAACTGATAGTTGACAAAAGAAGTGCTGCATTTATCATCTGAAATTTGCTTTTGAGATTTACTTCAGATTTATCAAAGTTCCAAGCACTTGTAAAAATTTTTAAATTACTAAACATTCTCTTCCATTAGGGTAAATATATTTTATCTTGCATCTCATTATACTCTAAATGAGCATCACTATCTAGTGTGATCCCACCACCACTCTTATATATAAGGCCCTCTTCAGTTTTTTCTATAAAACGTATCATCACGCCACTATCTAAAGTCACTCCATCGTAATAGCCAAAAACACCGCTAAAGTAGTCACGTTTATAGTCTTCGACATCTTCTATAATCTTTACAGTACTCTTTTTAGGAGCACCACTTATACTCCCGGCAGGCAGAAGAGCCTGAAGTATCGTGCCAATATTTTCATGCCAGTTTGATTCAAGTGTACCACTTATATGTGAACTTACTTGTAGAAGTTTTTTTCTTCCAGTATCCAGTTCTGTAATATACCTAAACCTCTCTACCTTAACCTCTGTAGAAATTATTGAAAGGTCATTTCTCAACAAGTCTACTATCATTATATGTTCGGCCATCTCTTTTGCATTTGTCAAGATCTGTTCCTCTGCATTTGAGAGTAAAGCATCTATAGTCCCTTTCATCGGAAAGGTATGAATGATGTTTTCACTTATCTGGATAAACTTTTCAGGAGAAAAACAGACAAATTTATCTTTGTAGTACAACTTATAGTGTGCATTTGTGAGAGTAAATATCTCAGACAAAGAGAGCGGTGTTTTTACTTTTGTAGGCTGAGTTAAGTTCAAGACATAGGTCTCACCAGATTTTATTTTTTCAATAATCGTATCAAATTTCTTTTTGTACTCTGTAAAATTTATAGGAAAGGTTTCTAAAGTGTGTTTATGTTTTTTATGTACAAATGACTCATTAATCGCAAATGCGACATCTTCTTTTTCTAACTCTTTAGCTAAAATTACTTCTATATTTTCACCCTTAAAATCACTTATAAAAAGAAAAGGCTCTCTCCTCTTTCCAAGAGAATTTAAAAGTTTAATAGACATCTATTAAGCGATAAGTTTTTTTAAAATTGCCATACGGATGTTAACACCATTTGTCACTTGTTCTAGTACCTTACATCGTTTATCATCAAGAAGTGCATCTGTTATATCGATATTTCTATGTACTGGCCCAGGATGAAGTAAAATAATATCCCTCTCACCAATAAGCTCTTCCGTAATACAAAAATCACTTGCATAATCTTTAAGAGATGCATAACTTTGTGATGAGTGGCGTTCAGTCTGTGTTCTCAGACTCATAATAGCATCGACTTCATCAATAATCTCTGCTAAAAAATGTGTAGTACGAAGTTTTGTCTTTGGTAAGAAGTGAGGAGGTGCGACTAAAATAACTTCCATGCCAAAACGCGAGAGCAGTTCTATGTTTGAGTTAGCTACACGAGAATTCTTGATATCTCCAACGATAGCAATTTTTTTACCTGCTAAGTCTCCAAAATGCTCTCTCAGAGTATAGAGATCGAGAAGTGCTTGCGAAGGGTGAGCATGTGCTCCATCTCCAGCATTAAGTATACTCGCTTTTGTATGGTCAGCTAGTATCTGTGGCACACCAGAATTTTGATGTCGAACTATGATAGCATTTGGTCCCATAGCATCGAGGTTCATCGCTGTATCTACAAGAGTTTCGCCTTTTTTTGTAGAACTTTTTGCTACATCAAGGTGAACTATCTCTGCTCCTAAACGTTTTGCTGCTATTTCAAAACTACTCTTTGTACGAGTAGAGTTTTCAAAGAAAAGAGTAATAATAATTTTATCTTTGAGCAGTAGTTCAAAATGCCCATCACTAAAGTGTTTCGCATCTGCTAAAATCTCTTCTATCTCTTCTTTACTAAAATCATCAGTGCGAATTAAGTGCGCCATATTTTTACCATCCTAAAATAATTTACAAATTATACAAGACATCACAGATAGTGTCAATATCTTCATGTAATTTTAAAACTTCTATATCGCGATTCAAGAAATAAGGCTCGCTTAAAGTACTGAAATCGCTATATTTTTCTCTACAGTTAAAAACCATTATGGCATCAATATTTCTTTTTTGTAGAGCCTGCAAGCTTAGCAGTGTGTCGTTAATACATCCAAGTGAGCAGTGTGTAACTAAAAGTCCTTTTGCATTAAAAAAAGGAATCAAATCTATCATCATAAAATTCGCATCAACAGGAACAAAAAGTCCCCCTGCTCCTTCGATAATAAGTAAATCACAAACTTCCTCTATCTTTTCAATAGCAGAATTTAATAGCCCAAAATCTAAAGCTTTTCCACGAGAAGCAATATAAGGAGCTGCTGGAAGTTCATAAGAAATAGGTACAATGTCTTGTACACTAAACTCACTAAATGCAGAGTTCAACTCTTTAAGTTTAGCTAAAAGTAGATCCCCATCAGGATATACACCGTCCACAACACCAGTTTCAACAAGTTTTATGGCCCCGACTTTTATACCTTGTGAAGTATAATGTTCTAAAAGTTTTAAAGTAGTATATGTTTTACCAATATTAGTATTTGTTGCTGTTACAAAGATTCGTTTTTTCATAAGAGGATTATAGCGAAGAAATATTAAGGAAAGCTCTAAAATTTTAACAAAAAAAAAGGGTAACTAAAACTAGTTACCCTTTTTTTTAATAGCTATGATAACAATCACAGCTAGTTAAGAAGACTTTAAAACTACTATTAGTTTTTATCTTGATTTACAATTTTGTTTGAACCAATCCATGGCATCATTTCACGAAGGTTATTACCAGTAACTGTAATAAGCTTAGTTTTGTCGTTGTTACGCTCAGCATTCATACGAGGGTAACCAGCTTGACCTTCTAAGATGAAGTCTTTTGCAAATCTACCATCTTGAATCTCTTTAAGGATTTCTTTCATTGCAGCTTTTGACTCGTCATTGATAACACGTTTACCAGAAACATAGTCACCATACTCAGCAGTGTTAGAGATAGAGTATCTCATATCCGCGATACCACCCTCGAACATTAGGTCAACAATAAGTTTAAGTTCATGAAGACACTCAAAGTATGCCATTTCAGGAGCATAACCAGCTTCAGTTAAAGTCTCAAATCCAGCTTGAACTAAAGAAGATACACCACCACAAAGAACAGCTTGCTCTCCAAAAAGGTCAGTCTCTGTTTCATCTTTGAAAGTTGTTTCGATGATAGCAGTACGACCACCACCAATAGCAGATGCATAAGATAAGGCTAACTCTTTTGTTTGACCACTAGGGTTGTTTCCAACAGCGATAAGGTCAGGGATACCACCACCACGAACGAACTCAGAACGAACTGTATGTCCTGGAGCTTTTGGTGCAATCATAGTAACATTGATGTCTGCAGCAGGGATAATACCAGCATAGTGAATATTAAAACCATGACCAAATGCAATAGTATCACCAGCATTTAAGTTTGGCTCAATCTCCGCTTTGTAGATTCTTGCTTGATCTTCATCTGGGAGAAGAATCATAACTACATTTGCTTTTGCAGTTGCTTCAGCAATAGTAAGTACTTCAAAACCTTTAGCTTCAGCTTTTGCCCATGAAGAACCATCTTTACGAAGACCTACAACAACATTAACTCCACTATCTCTTAAGTTTTCTGCGTGTGCGTGTCCTTGAGAACCGAAACCGATCATTGCAACTGTTTTGCTCTTGATTAAGTCTAAACTAGTGTCTTTGTCATAATAAACATTTAATGCCATTGTATTTCCTTGAGTGTTCTAAGAGTCAAAGCTCTTATAAAATTTTGTGGCATTATACTCAAAGTTTGGTAAAACTTTTATTAGTTTTAGCTTATATCTATTATTAAACTTATTCGTTTAAAGTCTTAGTCTGTATAATACGAACAATTATATAACACCATAGGAAGTAAAATGAAAAAATTTAACCTTTTTAAAGAGATCATCACAGCTGATAAGAAAGAACTTCTTCAAGCTATCAACACTGGAAAAACATTTGCAGTCAACTACAAGGGTGAGATAAAAACTCCTCCGTATGCAGATAAAGAGATTTTAGTTTTTGAGGGGAAGTACTCTGCTAAACCAGTGAGTGCTCTTACTCCACCAACTCCTATGAAGATAGAAGAAGTATTTGGGAAAAATTATCAAATAGTTGAAGATGAAGAGCGTGTACTTATTAAAGCATTTTCTAACTGGCAAGAGCTTATAGGACTTAACACTCCGAGAAGTTCTTATGATGACACTACTGCTGATGGCGTTGCTGAGTTTTCAAACAAAGAACTTGAAGAGATTGGTTGGCAGGCTACTGAGTTTAACATAGACTATAGAAAACTTGTAGAACTTGCAGAAGAGAAGTGTGAGGGTATCACTCTTTGTATAGAACAAGAGGAACCTCAGTACCAGTTTAGTGGTCTTGGTTTTATCTTCGATGACGAAGCAGCCCAAAAGATATTTTTTGAGTACGCAAAAAATCATGTCCAGCATATGATGGATACTCATGAGGACTTTGTCAAAGAGGACTTAACAGATGATGAAGAAGATGCTGCAAAGTTCTTCGGTCTTCTGTAGGCACTCTCTTTGTCCATAAGCAAACAAAAAATCAGTATAGAGCATAAGTACAGAGGAAGTGTAGAGCTTCCAGATAATGCTGAAGCAAAAAATGTCTTCTTTCGAGTGAAGCAAGCATATGCGAACCACGAAAAGATGAATATACAGATTGTCTTCTCAAATTCCAAACTTCATAAACTCAAGAAGTATCAAAAAGGCTCTTCAGAAGAGGAGATAGAAAACCTTGAACTTTACATAGAGATGGGTGAGGTTTTAGGTTTTAATGTCAATGATGCTGTAAAACTCAAAAACTCTATACTTTTTATAAACGATCATGCCCATAGTAACTTCAACATCACAAAACGGCTCAAGCTTATCAATAAGAAAAACAGAAGTAAGGCAAGTAAAAGCTACCTTTTTTGGGATATAGAGAACTTCTCAAGTATCTCTTCTATCTTTAGTGAGATAATTGACAAGTACGAAATAGAAGATGAAGATATAGTCCTTGCCGCTAATCCTGACTCACTTTATCTCAAACGTGCTGAGTGGGAAGCCAATCTTTATGACTATGGAAAAACACTCAACTCTTTTGACTTTATCAAGTGTGACCATGGGAAAAATGTGGCAGATGATGTACTTTTAAATAAGTTTATAGATGCCAAGCTCACGAATGCAAATGTTTTTATTTTGACATTTGACAGGGAGCTTAAAGAGCGTTTTACTGAGGTTACTCACAATAGTAATAACCTCTTTATAATGGGAAAATAAACTAAGATATTGTAGCTTGAGGTTTTCCAAAATAGTAACCTTGAGCATAGTCTATATCTAATTCTTTAACCACATTAAAAACTTCTGCAGAGTGTACATACTCTGCTATTATCTTTTTGCCAAGTTTACGAGCAAAAACAATAATAGTCTCCACTACTAAACGAGCATTCATATCTTTATCTATATTTTTAATCAAACTTCCATCTATTTTCATAAAATCTGAACGCATACCTGTCATATGCTCAAAATTTGCATAACCACTTCCAAAATCATCAATAGCAATTTTTGCCCCACTCTTATAAACTTTGTCAATGAACTTATTCACTAATTTTTCATTATCATTGGACATAGTTTCTAATATCTCTATAGTAAGTTGTGCAGCTATACCATACTTTTCTATCTTCTCAAAAAGAAGATCACGAGTTTGTTCATCAAGAATATCACTAAAGGAAATATTTATACTGAAGCCCATATCTTTCTTTGCAAAATATGCAAAAGTTTTCTCTATCATTATTGCAGTGATCTGAGGATAAAGTTTGATTTTTTGACTTGTTTCTAAAAATGTAAAAGGTGAGAGTACTTTTTCATCTAAACACAAGCGAACTAGAGCCTCATACTTGATAATTTTTTGAGTTTGAACATCAACTATAGGTTGAAAATAGGGAATAATATTTCCTTTTACAATAGCATCTTTAATAATATTTGCCATTTTTATATTTTCTTCATACTGTTTTGCAAGTTTTAAATCTTCGTTAAATATCATATAATTCAAACCAGCTTTCTTAGCTAACTTAAGGGTCATATCGGCATTAATTAGCCCTGTTTTTTCACTGTTTATCAGTGCGGCAGCAACTGTAACAGCAACATGTGCTAAATGACCCTCTTGAACAGTAAATTCCTCCGCTTCTATAGCTGCAATACAACCAATAATTCTATCTTGCATGCTCAAATCTGAGTATGTTCGTTCCATGATGATAGCAAACTCATCAGAAGGAAGTTTAAATACCTCACCTCCATTCATTCTCACCAATCTTTGCAAGATCTTAGAGAGTTTGACTAAAACTATATCACCAATCTCATGCCCATAAAAATCGTTAATAGTTGTAAAATCATCAATATTGATGAGAACTATCATTTTTCCAATACTCTCAGTGACTCTCTGTATTAAACTTAAACGATTAGGGAGTCCTGTAAGTTTATCATTATAAGCCTGCTTATAAATATATTCTGCACTCTCTTTCACTCTCTTTTCTAGTGAATCATTCAACTCTTCTAGCTCTTGTGAAACAGTGTTTGCAAGATGAGCAATTACATGCTGCGGATCTACACCTATACGACAAGAGACTTCAATAGAGTCTTCTAAAGGGAAAGAGCGTGTTGTAGTAGATTCACTAAGAGCAAGGACTGTCATTGTTTCATTGAGTAATTGCTTTGTTCTATTTGCATGATAAAATTCACCATAAGTAAAAAATCCTGAAATATCTCCAACATGAGAGAGCACACCTAACTCTTCTTGAATATATTTACCCATAAAACGTCTACGTGCCATACATGAGTAGATAAAAACTGCTTCTGATTTATACTGCATACTATCAAGTATCTTTCGTGTATTGTAATCACTGTTATTTAAAATATTTTCTATACTCCCCACACCAAATCGAACTAATGTACCCTCAGCAATATTTCCAGCAAAAGTTAAAGAACCATCATCATGCTTTAAAAGAACTGCACGCCCAACACTTACACCATCTTTTATAAAAATAAGTGGAAACTCTATACCAATATGAGGAAGTTTATGTGCCAGGTCATGCCCCATATACTTTGCATATATCTCTACTACAGGCATATTATCTATCTCATAAATACGATTTTTTATAGCCTTAGTCACTCGCATCTTCTTCCCAATAGGCATCCAATCAAAGCTATAACTTGTACTCACATTTAAATGCTCACTAGTTATTGAAACAGCTACAGCACCTCCTGAGATAATCTTCTCTTTATCAAACACATATGTCATTTTTAAGAGGCCATTATCTCCAGCTAAACCACCAGAAAGGACAACATCTGGAGCAATAGAGTTAATACCCTTCACATACTCCTCACCATTCGTTAAAATACCATCAGCAAAACTAATGATAACTTTTGTATTTGCTTGCACAAGGGTTTTAGCGATAAGCACACCACTCTCATAGCTATCGTTAAAGTTATCTTCATACTCTGTAATATATGTTTTAAGTTGACTTTTTGTAAACACAGTAAAGGAGACCACATTTTTACTATCGAAATAGACTTTATCACCCTCTATTATTCCATCTGTAGAACTTCCAATAAGATGAGATTTTGGAAAATTCTCTTTGAAAAAGTCATGAAGTTCTGTAATACTTTCTAAGTCATTTTTAGCACAAAAAAGTTGAATAAGCATCTTTGGACTATCAATAATAGAATCGTCTATGAGATCTTGTAATTGGGAAATGTTTTCAAAATTATAGCTACTATTTTTCATAAGGCAAGTGTATCAAAATTTTATTTTAAAAGCAAAAAAATCCCAAAAAACAGAGGTTGATGGAGTAAATAAATCAATAAAGAGTGCTTTCCAATATAAGAAAAAACAATATTAAATTTTGATTGTGCAGTAAACATTTTTAAGCCAAAAAATTTATCCGCTAACTGATAATAGCCAAATACTATTCCAAGTAAAAAAACACCAAACCATGGAAAAATATTTGCTAAGTCTTCTGTATATCTTACAGGCAGATGTAGAGGTGCTTGCAGAAGTTGATATAACCAGTGCATATTTATGAGTTTAAAGTTATACCCTACAATAATAGCGAGAGATGTTAGCAAAGCGATTTTCGGAATCTTTAAAAAGAGTAATCCAGCAATAGAAGCAAAAAGAAAAAAGTGCAATATCCCAAAGTATATCCATGTGTTTGGAAACTGTGTGTAGCTACCAATACTCACAGCTAAAGAAGCAGAACCCAACATAAGTAATCTTTTAAGAAGTTTTTTCTTATCAATCCCTTTTCTATAGGCAATTTGCAGACTGATACCAGAAGCAAAAACAAACATACTCACGATAAAATAGCGGTAGTAGTGCCAAAAAGCACCATGTTTGAGGTCAAACTCTACATAATGAAAGTTACTTAGATCAAAGCAAAAATGGAAAACAACCATAAGCAAAAGAGCATATCCACGAAAAATATCTAAACCTACTAATCTCAGGATTTTTGCCTTTCTTTATAAAGATAACGCTGTAGGATAATCATAGCAGAGATAGAGTCGATACGTCCATCACGAACATACTTTATCTCCCCCTTCATAAGGTTTTCAGCCTCAAGTGAGCTACCTGCTTCATCTTGGTAAAATATCTCACCTTCAAATGCAACTAGATTCATAAAGTGAGAGATACGTCGTTTCATCTCCTCTTCACTACTCCCACCAAGAGGCACACCGATGACAACAGCATCTACTTCCCATTCTTTAATAACTTTTCTTACTTCATCTGAAGCTTGGTTACGGTTTTTTCGTATAACTGCTGGAAGTGGTGTTACTAAATCTTTGTGTGCCGAGTATGCAAGTCCAATGCGTTTAAGGCCTAGGTCAATTGCTATATATTTCATCTATTTCCCCAAACAAAAAGAGCCAAACATCTTGTCTAGCATCTCATCATTTTCAAATGGTCGCGTTATACTCGCCATCGCTTTCACTGCTTCGTTAAGATGAAAAGAGAATATCTCAAGTTCTTGATCTTCGAGTGGAACAAAAGCATCTTCTATGTTTTGCATAGTCTCTTCTACTGCACTAATCTGTCTTGTAGAGATAAGCATAATCTCATCACTTAGATTACTCCTGTTCATGATGTTTTCTAAAGCAATTATAAGTCTGCTAACATCATCTTTTGAGTTGAGTTGCATATCAAACTTAAGTGATTTAAGTTCAAATTTTTGCTCTAGGTCTATCTTATTTTGAATGACAATAACATCCTTATTCTCTTCTCTTGCAAGCTCTACTAACCTAGCTATTTCAATATCCTCGTTATCAGCTACACGTGAACTATCAAAAAGTGCTACAACGATGTCACTCTCTTTTATAGCCTCAAGACTTCGCTCTATCCCAATACGTTCTATCTCATCATTTGCCTCGCGAATACCTGCCGTATCTACCATACGAATAAGATGCGAACCAATTTTCACTTGCTCTTCTATGGTGTCACGTGTTGTTCCAGCGATGTCACTTACTATAGCACGATCAAAATTAAGTAGTGCATTTAAAAGAGAACTTTTTCCAACATTTGGTTTACCTATGATAGCCACACGAAAACCTTGCATCAAACCTTCACGGGATTTTGATGCTTGAAGTGTTTTATTAAGTAGTTTGTAGAGTTCATCAAGTTTCGATTTGATCTGTAGAACTAAATCTTCGGGTAAATCCTCTTCTGCATAGTCAATGCTTACCTCACTAAATGCAAGGATATGAATAATCTCATCACGAACTTCTTCTATAAAGTGTTTGAGTGAACCTTTCATCTGCGAAGCTAATATCTTTGCAGCATCTTCACTTTTTGCTTCTATAAGTTGGGTAATTGCTTCCGCTTCACTGAGGTCAATGCGACCATTAAAAAAAGCACGTTTGGAAAATTCTCCTGGATTGGCAAGTCTTGCACCAGCTTTAAGTGTTGCTTTTAAGATACTCTGTGCAACTATGAAACCACCATGACACTGTATCTCTACCACATGTTCTGCTGTAAAAGAATAAGGTGCTTCAAAGTATATAACTATAGCTTCATCTATAAGTATCTCATCAGAATCATAGATATTTGTAAGAGTAGCATAGCGAGGTAAGTAACTCTCGCGTTTAGAGAGTTTTTTTGCAATTTCCAAAGCTTTATCCCCGCTAATGCGGATAATAGCTACAGAACCTATGCCATTTGCAGTTGCAATGGCTGTTATAGTACTATCAATCATGATTCAACTTAGTTGTAATAATCAGCGACTAAAATATACTTGAGTCCATCTCGTGTTGAGCGGATAACAACATACTTTTGCGGATACTTAGCTCGTAGTTCTTTAAGTGCTATTTGGAGTAACACACCATCAAGAATTTTTGTTTGTGCTTTGCCATCACGATCTACATTTTCACAAACACTTTCAAGATACCGATCTATTGACTCCTCTTGGTTTTTTAAGAATTCTGCTATCTCTAAACGCAGTTGTACTTCATAAGTAGAATTAATCCAGTTAAATATCATGTAAGAAAGAGCCTTATATCGATAGCCCTCTTTCCCTATAAGTAATGCAGCATCAGGACCTTTAAACTCTACTAAAATTGTCTCAGTATCATAGGCAGTAACTTCTATCTTCTCTATTGCAAAACAAGTATGCTTAAAAAGCTTATTAACTTTTTCTTCTATCTCATTTGCCATCGAGACCATATCTATAGATATTTCCACTGGTTTTTCATTTATTACTTCTAATGTTTCTTCTACTTCATCATATTCATCATCATAGTCGGCAGTATAGTCAAGACCACTTGCCAAATCTTCATCTTCGTCATCTTGGTCACTAACAAATGAGGCAGGCATTATAGTATCATTGAGCACAGTTTGATTCTGCTCTTCTTTTTTAGATACCAATGCTACTTTTTTTGCTTTTGCCTTTGGCAGTTTTTTCTCCTCTTTTTGAGGCTTTACTACTCTCGCAACTTTTGCTTCTTGCGCTTGAATTTCTTTTTCTACTATATTCTCATGTTTAGCTACGACAATAATCGCAGGCTTTTTAAAAAAGCCTAAGAAACCTTTATTTGGTACTTGAACAACTTCTATAATAAGTTCAGTAACTGAACAGTTAAACCAAGAAGCAGCATCTGCATATGCTAACTCTAGTGTTAGAGCTTCTATCTTCTTCATAACTACTTCTCTTTTTTATCTGAAACAACTACAACAGCATCTTTCGCATTTTTAAACTGCTGGTTTACTATGAACTGTTGTGCTATAGAAAATAAGTTATTAACAAACCAATAAAGTACTAAACCTGAAGGAAATGTTATAAAGAAAAATGTAAAAATTACAGGTAAATATTTCATTATTTTCTCTTGCATTGGGTCTGTAAAGTTGTTTGGTGTCATACGTTGCTGTAGGAACATAGATGCACCCATAAGCACAGGCAGAATATAGTAAGGATCCATACGTGAAAGATCATGTACCCATAAAATCCAAGGTGCACCCTGAAGTTCTACTGCATTTAAAAGTACACGATAAATCGCGAAGAAGACAGGAATTTGAAGAAGCATAGGAAGACATCCACCAAGTGGATTAGCCCCATGTTTCTTATACATATCCATAGTCGCTTGATTAAGACGTGCTGGATCACCCTTGTACTTCTCTTTTAACTCTTTCATCTTTGGTGCAAGATTTTTCATCTTCTGCATTGAGACCATACCCTTATATGTTAATGGATAAAGTACGATACGAATAATAGCAGTAAGCCCAATAATAGCCCAACCCCAGTTTCCAAAGATTCCATGTAACCAAGTAAGAAGTGCAAAGAGTGGCTTGGCTGCAAATGTAAACCAACCATATTCTACTGCATTTGTGAGTACAGGATTAATAGATTTGAGTGTTTGATAGTTTTTATCTCCTATATATCCAGAGAAAGTAATATTTTGTGTACCATCAAAGTAAACAATTGGGTTATCTTCACTATTTCTATCAATAATAACAACAGTATCTTTTGAGATATTATACATAATAGTTGCATTATACTGATCAAACGCAGCTAATAAAGCAATATCTGTAAAAGTTTTTCTAGTATCAGCATCACCATCTTCTACCATTGTAAGAATACCTGCATCGCTATAGACCATAGCACCTGCTGCTGCCATCATCTGCTCTTCATCGTTTACATGAGGACGTTGTCCAAGATAGATGAAATACTTCTTATCTTTAGTGAGATGAATACTAATATCATAGTGTCCATCAGCATAAAATGTTATTTCCTTAGTCACTATTAGTGTAGGAAGTTTTTGTGTAAGTGTCACTTTTTGAGGTGCACCTTCCACATTCAGTTCGCTTACACTTGCAGTGTATGGAGTTGCTATAGCTTCTTTGTTTAAAGTTTCATCCATAAACCTTATATAAAGTGGTTTCGTTCCAACTACAGGAATAAGCTGTGCATTTTGATCATCTTTATTTCTAAACTTCTTCTGAAGTAACTCTTTACTTGAAATACGCCCAAGTGTATCCATTTTAAGAATAAAATTTTTATTTTTTACTGTTAGAATTGTATTAGTAGAAGTTGATTCATTCGCTACTATTGTATGTCCTGCTGTTGCTTCTGCATTTGTCGTAAGATGTGTTGCTGCTTGTGCTGATTTTGCAACTGCATTTTGTACCTTAGCACTCTCTTGTGCACCTTCTGTTTGTAACGGTGGAAAAATTGCTGTATAGCCTAAGAAAAATACGATTGAGAGAAGTACGGCTATTACTAGTCTCTGATTTGATGACATTTTGTCTAACACTTATTTACCCTTTATAGAAAAAATTTTTTATTATGTAATACCGATTCGTTTTATCTGGAACCAGCCAATATTTTATATCTTCGACCCTTAACTTTGTGGGTCTACATCGGAGACTATTAAGCAATGGATGCTCTATCCCTCCGTCAAATAATTGATTACAACGTAGTATTCTAGTAAAAGAGTGGTAAAACGCACTTGAAATTGAGTTATTTTCGAAATTTAATCGAGCATATTCACTACAAGTTGGGTAATACCTACACGAACCAAAGCCGATGAGGGTAAAAAACTTCTGATATAGCCAGAGTAATTTAAGTAAAACTTTTCGCATTTTTGAGTACTTTTTTAAAATCTTTTACAAACTGTTCATGGGAAGTATCAAAGAGACTAACTTTTGCAACAAATACATAAGAGCCATCTTTGAGAGAATTTGAAAGTTCACGAAAAACTGCACGCATTTTGCGTTTGGCACGGTTGCGTTTGACTGCATTACCTAGTTTTTTTGTAGCTGTAAAACCTACTTTGTGAATTTCATTTTGAGGGAGAAAGAAAACAACGACACTACTAGAGTGTGCATTTTTTCCTTTGTTGTAAACATACTGAAACTCTTTATGGAGCTTCAGTGTGTTGAAGTTACCTAAACTGTTAATCTCTTACGACCTTTAGCTCTACGACGGTTTAAAACTCTACGACCGTTTTTAGTAGCCATACGTGCTCTAAAACCATGAGTTCTTTTTCTCGGTGTTGAATGTGGTTGGTATGTTCTTTTCACGACATATCCTTATATAAAATTAAGTTCGAAATAATACAAAAAAATTACTTAAACTGTGGTTAAGATACCAAAACTTCTATCTCATCACCCTCTTTCACAAACTCTACACTACTTCCCTCAACAACTTTTCCACCTAAAATAAGGTCAGCAAGTCTATCTTCCACTATCTCATACAAAGCACGCTTAAGCGGTCTAGCACCATAAACAGGGTCAAATCCAGCCTCTGCGATGTAAGCTTTTGCCTCAGGACTGAGAGTAAGTGTGATATCTCTATCTTTTACTTTTTTCGCAATATCGCCGAAGAAAATATCAACTATATCCACTATCTCCTCTTGACCAAGGGCATTAAAGATAACCACATCATCAAGTCTGTTTAGAAACTCAGGTTTAAATGCCTGTTTAAGCTCTGCCATAACCATCTCATCAAGCTCTTTGCTTGGCTCATTTGCCATGATCTTATCACTTGCTATGTTCGATGTTAGGATGATGATAGTGTTAGAAAAATCCACTGTTACACCTTTGTTATCTGTTAAACGCCCATCATCTAGGACTTGAAGAAGCATATTAAAAACATCTGGATGTGCTTTTTCTACCTCATCAAAAAGGATAACAGAGTATGGTTTACGGCGAACGGCTTCAGTAAGCTGACCACCCTCTTCATACCCTACATACCCTGGAGCTGCACCCACTAAACGCGAGACTGCATGTT
>WFNM01000115.1 GCA_015488615.1 Sulfurimonas sp. | reverse complement strand
CATCTTTAACATACTTTAACAAATCCCAAACTTCATCCTTCACATCCTCTCCATGAGTATCTATAAAGAGCTCATCACTCACTTCCATATGTCCAGCGATATGCATATAAGCGATATTGTCATAGTTTATCTTGTCAAGAAACTCTTTGGGATCAAACTTATGGTTGTGGGAGTTTACAAAGACATTGTTCACATCAAGAAGAAGTTTTGCTCCACTTCTTTCTATGACTTCGTTAATAAACTCTGTCTCCTCCATCTCAGCATAAGGCACATAGTAGTACGAAGCATTTTCTAACGCGATACTCCGACCTAAGATATTTTGTACTGCATCGATTCGCTCACAAAGATAAGTGACCATCTTCTCACTCATCGGCAGAGGTAAAAGCTCATACATCTGCTTGTTATCAAGTGAGCAAAAAGAGAGATGCTCAGAGTAGTACTCTATCTCGTAGTCATCTAAGAATGTTTTTAAGTTTTTGAGAAATTTTGTATCGAGTGGGGTGTTTGAACCTATTGAAAGTGATAAACCATGAGCTACTATCTCAAAATCACTCACAAGACGTTCAAAGGTCTTACGATGTTTTATGTTCATATGCATCCAGTTCTCTGGAGTGATCTCAAACCACGAGGGCTTAAAATCAGCTGCATAAATCTCGTGAAGAAACTCAGTCCTTAAACCCAGTCCACACGAGTACTTTTGCATGGGTTACTTGCTACCACACTTAGAAGTTGAAGCTTTTTTATCAGAAGAACCACATTTACTTCCACCACACATACCCATAGAAGCACAACCACTTGCTAATGTCATAATACCTACTACTGATGCGCCAACTACTAACTTTTTAATATCTCTTTTCATAAGAAATCCTTTTTGTTTTGATGGTGTTATTCTACAGAAGAAGTGTGCAATCTTTGTGTAGTAATTTTGACTTATTATACCCTATTTCTGTGTTATACTAAAATTTCAATTTTAAATATATAAAGGCAAAAAATGAAAACAATACTACTTATACTATTCTACCTAACTACACTCTTTGGGGCTAAAATAGAATTTGAAGTTTTGGGCTCAGGTGGTCCTGAACTTGATGGAAGAGCTAGCACTTCTTACCTTTTATGGGTGGATGATAAAGCGAGACTTATAGTAGATATGGGAAGTGGCTCTATGCTGCATTTTGAGGAGTCAGGTGCAAAACTGGAGAGTCTTGAAGCCGTAGTCCTTACACATATGCACATAGACCATAGTGTTGATTTGGCTTCTTTCGTTAAAGCTGGATACTTTTCATCAAGACATGCAAGTTTAGATATTTTAGGGCCAGATGGAAACTCTTACTTCCCTTCTATTGCTGAGTACTTACAAAGACTTTTTGGTAGTGATGGGGCTTATGCTTATATGCAAGATGTGCTAGAAGATGATAGTGACTCATTTCAAATCATCCCCGTTGAGATAGACAAAAAAACAAACCGAAAGTATAAAGACTTCACACTTACTATGATACCAGTGCATCATGGAAATGTTCCAGTTATCGCTGTTCGTATAGATGTAAATGGTAAAAGTATCTTGATCAGTGGCGACACAAACAATAAAAACCATTCTTTAGAAAAACTAGCCTATGGAGTAGACCTTTTCGTAGCCCATTATGCCATTCCAGAGTTTGCCAAAGGTTATGCAACACAACTCCATATGAAACCCACAGAGATAGCAAATATCGCACAAAAGTCTCATGTAAAAAATCTACTCTTAACACATAGAATGAAAAGAACGATTAATAGAGAGAAAGAAACACTTGAGGAAATTAAGAATATTTATAAGGGTGACATTGTTTTTGCTGAAGATAGAATGAAAGTAAAATTATAATAGAAGTATATCTAAGTTTATATTATTGTGCTATAATCTTCTCGTGAATGCAAAACACTCCTATCTGATTAACTACCAGATACAAGAGAATTAAGGTTAGGACTTCGGTTCTAGCCTTTTTTTTTGCCAATTTTTTTTGGTTGGTTTGTGGTGTGGGTGGGAACTCTTGTAAAAAGGAGAAGATTTGCATTCCAAATTAGTAGTAGTCTTTTTAATCTTAATGGTGTTCGCACCCTTATTGTATTAATCAAAACAGAGGGATTAGTTACCCCTCTGGCTACTATTTATTGCATTACTCTTTAAATTTTTCATATCCATATTTACAAATTAGACACTATTTTAAAGTAACAGATTTTAGTAAATAAACAAAAGTTTGTAGTTTAGGGTGTTTAAAGTATTTTGTTTTTTTTGGAAGTTTTTAAAAGTCTTCAGTGGTGGAGAAGGAGGGGTTCGAACCCTCGATAGAATTGCTTCTATGCGCCCTTAGCAGGGGCGTGGATTCAGCCACTCTCCCACTTCTCCGTTTGAAGAGTGTGATTATAGTGATTGTTTGATAATACTTAGCTTAAATCAGTGCTAAAATTTTAGAAACAACTTCAGAAGGGTTTTCTGCTTGATAAATAGGACGTCCCACTACTATAAAATCAACAAGAGCCTCTTTCGCAAACGCGACATCAGCTACCCTCTTTTGATCCCCTTTATCTTCACCAAAAGGACGTATGCCTGGAGTAAGAGTCATAAACTCTTTACTCGTGATGTTTTTAATCGAATCAGACTCGTAAGCCGAACATACAACTCCATCAAGTCCACTCTCCATCGCATCTTTTGCAAACTGGTCTGCCTTAGATGCGATGTCCTTTTCATAGACTGCTGTAAATTCATCTTCAGAGAAGGATGTAAGAGCTGTAACAGCTAAAACAATAGGACGAGACTCGAACTTGCCTAAACGCTCCATAACAGTCTTCATCGCTCGTTTACCAGCAGATGCATGAACATTAAACATATCTACACCAAGACCCATGATAGATTCAGCAGAATCAGCCATAGTATTTGGAATGTCATAAAGTTTAAGGTCTAAAAAGATTTTAAAGTCAGGGTTAATTTGTTTGATGGCTTTTAAGAACTCTTCACCATCACGAATGTAGGTACGAAGTCCAACTTTAAGCCAGACATCGTGATCTTTTATTTTTTCTATAAGAGCTAAATTCTCTTCTTTTGTAGATAAGTCAAGTGCAACACATAATTCCATAATATTCTCTTTGTAAGTTTAATTATGAAATTATAGCGTTTATTAAAGAAGTTGGACTT
>WFNM01000114.1 GCA_015488615.1 Sulfurimonas sp. | reverse complement strand
GTGTAAAAAGAGTCTTTTCCTTTTATAAAACCAATTGGCATATCATGATTTAAAACACGTATGGCTTTTGTAATTGTTTCAAAATTCACACCATATTTCTTTGCTTTAAAAGGATCAACTTCTATATCTATGGCACTTTGATAGCCACCAAAAACTTCAACATTCCCTATTTCAGGGTTACTTAAAAGATGTGGTTTTATAAAACTGTCTGCAATTTTTCTAATATCTTCTAAGTTTATATTTGAATTTTTAGGACTTAAAGATATTACATCAACAGGCATAGTAAATGCACCAACCGTATAGACAGCAGGATTTGCATTAGCAGGAAGCTTTGCTTTTACAATACTAAGAGCATTTGAAACATCAACAGCTGCAGCATTTAAACTTTTTTCATACCCGAAATCAATTTTAACTATAGAGTAATTTGGAACACTCACACTACTAACATCTGTTACAAGCCCAAGCCTTGCAACTTCTTGTTCTATCGGTTTTGCAACGGTATTTGCTGCAACCTGAGCAGTAGCACCTGGAACACTTGTTATAACCACAACTTCAGGTGGATTAGAATCAGGAAACAGATTCTTTGGGAGTGTAACAAGTCCTACAACTCCCATCATAAAAAATATAGCAATTATGGCATAAAGAGTATAATGGCGTTTGTAAAAAAAATCAAACATTTTTTATTCCTTTACCTGTAATTTATAACCACTCACTAATCGTAATAAAATATCTGGTTTTGCTATAACTATTTTTTTACTTGTAAGTGATTCAGCAACCACAACACCCTCTTGAGCACTTTGTACTACATGTACTTCAAAAGGTACAGCTCTGTTTCCCTCTACAACTAAAACATAACTTTTAGAATTTCTGTTTAATACTGCATCAAATGGCAATAGCTCAGCTTTTCGGTTAAATATTATTACACTGACTTCGACTCGGTCACCATTTATTAATTTTGTATCTCCCATATAGACCTTATACTCAGCCAAACCATGAAAGGTACTGCCAAGTGGTGTTGCCTTATAAGTTTTTTCTTCAAATTTTACACCTCGTATGCTTAGGTTAGTTGGTACTCTTAGCATTAAATAAAACCCATTTTTCGCAGCAATAGAGACGAGAGGATGTCCTGGTAGGCTTAATGCTCCTTTATTTGAAAATGTTTTTGCTATAACACCATCTACAGGAGATGTAATAGTTGCATAAGAGAGATTGTTTTTCAACTCTACTTCTTTTTGCTTTAAAGCATTCAGGGTAGCTTTTGTTTTTGCAATAAGTGTTGATTCTTTTTGAGACTCTTCGATAGAAGCACCTTTAACAGCTAAAAGTTCTAAGGTTCTTTTATGTGTAGCATGTAAATTATCTAATGCTACTGTTGTTGCATGTATCTCATCTTTTACACTTTTTAAAGCACTTTTAATATTTGTCGTATCAAGTTTTATAACTATTTCACCTTTATGTATTTGTGAACCACTAGGTTTAATCTTTAAAATTCTTGCTGAAACACGGGATGCAAGTTTTACATCCTTATCATTTGCTACTTCTGCTAAGTATGGTAAAGTCAATTTTACATCTATTATTTTTGGTGACATATCTTTGACTACTATAGGATAAACCTTTGCTGTTGCCAATTCTGCATTTCTTTTTCTGATTTCCAGTAGTCTGCTTACAGCAATAAAAACTATTGCTACAATTATGATTACTATAATACCTATCTTAACTATTTTTTTCATTTTACCATCTCCTCAATGTTATTTGCATAGATTACAGCTAACTCCATAAGGGTTTGCCATTTTAGTGCTTGTGTTTTATAGAGCTTTGCAGATGCAGAGACTACATCATCTTCATAACGCAGATACTCTTCAGTTGAGAGTCTCCCACTTGTGTAGTTGACTTTTGCTATACGAAGAAGCTTCTCTCTGTTCTTTATACTTTTTTGGGAAAGTTTTATAGAGTTTGCTAAAAGAGGCAGAGAGTTTTGAAGCATTTCCGCTTTTGAACTAAGCTCCTCTTCGAGTTTTTCATACTCCACTTCATCTTGTTTCATCTGGATTTTAGATTTTTTAATCTCTTGATAGTCTCCCATCGCAAGAAGTGGAATATTAAGCATTACACCTACACTTCCATAATCTTCGTTGACATTTTTGTCGTTGTTGTAAGCCTTTGCTTGAGAGAAAGAGTAACTTCCATAAGCAACTACACTTGGATAAAGCTTCTCTTTTTGTGCATCTATATCAAGTTGGTTTGCTTCTATCTTGAGCTTAAGTGGTTTGAGTGACTCTATGGTCTCTGAAGTCCGCACTGGGCTTACTTCTTGCATCTGTATCGGTGTAAGAAGTGTGATACCTGTGAGTGAACGGATGCTATTTATAAGTTGCTCTTTTTGTAGGGCGATAGAGTTTTTTGTTATATCTATTTGGTTGATGCCATCTTCTATCTTGTAAAGTGCTGAGGCTGGGGCTCGACCATTGTCTACTTTTATTTGGATAGTTTTTTGTGTCTCAAGAAGAGATTTTTTCTTCCCATCAAGAGACTTATCTAACTCTGCTAAGTAGAGATAGTTTGCATTGGCTCCGACAATGACAGCTTCATTTTTAAGAAGATTTATCTTCTTCTTCGCCTTGGCACTCTTTTGCATCTTTTGGGCTTTGTCTGACATAGTGTAGATAGACTTTACAAAGAGTGGCATAGTGAAGTTTGCACCTTCTCTTGTAATATTTTGGCTGAACGGTTGTGTAATACTAGGGTTGCCAATCATTACTTTAAGATCGTTAGGGGGAAGAGGAAGCATACCAACTGCTTCTGTTGTATAGTCATACTTAGCAAAAAGATTTATAGTAGGGTAGAGCTTGGCATTCGCCATCTCTTGTGCTACCTCTGCTTGCTTAACTACCATCTCATCAGACTTCGTTTGTGCATGCTCTTTGAGCGCAGAGAAAAGATCTGGTAGGCTTGTGGCACTAAGCAGTAGTGGAAGACTGAGTGTGAGAAGTGATTTTCTTAACATTGTAGTCCTTTTATGATTTTTTTAGAGAGTAACTCTATGATGTTTTCAAACTCTGGCTCAAGAGGTAAGGTCTCACTTTGTGTAAAGTTTGCTACCCTCTCACGTAGAGATTTTGTAGTATGACATGAGATAAGAGGTGTTACTATCATCATCTGTATTAAAAAAGGTGACTCCTCTTCAAATACTCTCTCACTTATACCAGCATGTAAAATTTTTGCAAGTTGTTTGATAGTACGAGAAAGTTGTTCTATACACTCATCGGGAATTGTCTTTGAACCGTTAGCAATTTCGCGTGCAAAGATAGCACTGAAATCAGGGTTAGAGATAAGGAACTCACCAAAGGTATGTATGTAAGCATTGAGTCTTTGGACTGCATTACCTGTTTGTGTATACTCTTCTATTTTTTGAGCTAATGCTGTAAACTCGGGACAGACAACAGCCTTATATAGTGCTGCTTTATCTTTAAAATGATAATAAATAGCAGATTTAGTTATACCACACTTTTTCGCAACAGACTCTAAGCTCGTAAGCTCATAGCCTAATTCTGAAAATGATTTTCCAGAGTGCTCAATGATCAACTTTTTTTTTGAAACTTTCGCCACGTTTATTTCTCCTTACTGAACGGTAGGTAAAATTATAGAGTAGTTTAACTTTTATTATACTGAAATGTTATTTTTAAACTATTATATCCTTAACATCATCTCTCTCAAACTCACACTGAAATGTAGTGTGTTCTATCTCAAAACTATCGTGCAATTTTTTCTCTAGTTTTATGATGATGGCATTTGACTTGGAGAGTGATAAGTCTTCTTTGAAGTCAAGGTGTGCTTCGAGGTGGATGCGGTGATCACTGAGTTTCCAGATGTGGATGTGGTGTACATTTGCTATCTGTTTCTCTACTTCTATGCTTGCTATCACTTCTTCTAAATCTATCTCCTCTGGAGTAAACTGCATGAGTATTGCACTACTCTCTTTCACCAGCCCAAAAGATGCCCAGATGAGATAAACTGCTATGAGTGCAGAGATAAGAGGGTCAATCCAAAAGAGTCCGAAGTAGTACATAAGCACTCCACCAGTAACAACGGCGACACTTGTCATAACATCAGTGAGTAGGTGTAGATAAGCTGCCCTAATATTCATATTGTCATGGGCATCATCTTTGACAAGGAGTACACTCGCTGCGTTTAAGATAATACTCAGAGTCCCAAGACCGATAACCCACAGTGAGTTGATAGCCTCAGGATGATAGAATTTATGAAAAGACTCGATGATGAGAAATATCGCAATTCCGATAAGTACAGAAGCATTAAAAAGTGCTGCTAAAATCTCAGCACGTTTGTAGCCAAAAGTTTTACTTTGGCTATTTGGTCGTGCAGCTAAACGATTGGCTACATAGGCTATGACTAATGCGAGTACATCGCTAAAGTTATGCATAGCATCACTTAGTAGTGCTAAAGAACCTGAAAGTATTCCTCCTACGATTTGTGAAACAGTGATGATAACATTTAAAAGTATTGTGATGAAGAGGTTTTTCCCACTTACATCGTGATGATGGTGATGTTCGCTCATGATTATCTTTCTTTTCTTACTGTAAAAGTGCTTGAATTTCTTGGACTTCTAAGACTCTACCTGTACTTTTTACTTCTCCATTTATAACTAGAGCTGGAGTAGCTGTAACGCCATATGCCATAATCTTTTGCACATCCTCAACCTTGATGACACAGTACTCACCCTCTAAATCTTTTACAGCTTCTTGTGCAGCCTCTTCAAGTAGTTTACACTTTTTACATCCAGTTCCGAGTACTTCTATCTTGATAGTGTCATCACCACAGCACTCTTGTTTTGTTGTTGACCATGCGGCTTGTGGAGTAGGAGTGCTACAGCATGAAGAGTTAGTATCTTCTGGAGTAGAACAATCTGAACTACTTTTACTGCTCGTTGGTGTCGCACAGCATCCTGAAGCAGGGTCACAAGTTCCCATCTTCATCTCAAGTGGACACCAGTTGATAAGTCCTGTTGCTAGTGGTGCAAGACCGACTAATCCAAACCAAATATTATGCTCATAAAGGCCATATCCTATGAGTGCTAAACCTACTACTATTCTTACTATTCTATTTGTTGACATACTTTTTCCTTATTTTAAAATGAAGTTAAAGAGATATCCGATGCAGATAATCCCAAATCCTACGATACCAAAGAATGTAGCGATAAGTCTTACATGAAGGATTTTTTTAAGTATCATCGCTTCTGGTAAGCTGAGTGCTGTGACTGCCATCATAAATGAAAGAGCAGTTCCTAAAAGCATACCTTTGCCCGTAAGCACTTCTACAAGTGGCATAACTCCCGCTGCGTTTGAGTACATGGGGATTCCCATGATGACTGCTACTAAAACAGCAAAAGGATTATCTGCTCCTGCCCACTTTGCGATAAAGTCAGAAGGGATGTATCCGTGAATGACAGCACCGATACCTACACCGATGAGCACATAGAGGTAGATATCTTTAAAAATGTCACGAGTATACTCATAAGCCTCTTTTGTTCTCTCTTTCATAGTAAGAGTGATTTTTACCTCTTCAAGTTCTCCCTCCATGGGTTTGACATCCATGAGGACATACTTTTCCATACCAAGCTTACCGATAACAAAACCACCGACGATAGCAACTAGAAGACCAAATCCTATATAGATAGCAGTAACTTTCCAGCCAAAAAGCCCAAAGAGTAGGGCGATTGCTATTTCGTTATTCATAGGCGAAGAGATAAGAAATGAAAATGTCACACCGATAGGAATACGAGCTTGAATAAACCCTAAGAAAAGAGGAATTGCCGAACAGCTACAAAAGGGAGTAATGATCCCAAAGAGTGCTGCTAAAACATTTCCATAGAGTTCTGATTTGCCTTGAAGGTGTGCACGAACATACTCTGTGTTGAAGTGGGTTCTTAGGTAAGAAACCACAAAGATGATAGTGATAAGCAAAAACCATATCTTGACAGTGTCGTAGATGAAAAAGTTTATACTCTCACCTAAATGCCCACTCAAACCGAGTAGATCAAAAGTTAAATAGTTGACTGTCTCTTGCCACATGGTGACTCCTTTAAAAGTTATAAGTTTTGAAGAGTTGGTGTAACTCTTTTGATCCGAGAAGTCCTATGTGCCTGTAGACTTCCTTACCCTTTGCATCGAAAATAATCTGTGTTGGAATCATTCTGATTTTAAAATCATAAGCGGCTTGGCGCTCGCATTTGACATTGATAAACTCTATGTTAAACGCAGGGTTCTTCTGCTTGAGTTTATAAAGTTCTCTTCCCATTATCTGACAAGAGTGACAGCTATCTGAGCCAAGTTCCACAAAGTGAGGTTTGCCTTTACCTATGGCTGCTTGGACATATTTATAAGGTGTGGCTCTTAGCATCGGTGTCTCAGCGAAGAGTTGCGAAGTGAAAATAAGAGCGAAAATAAGTGTAAATAGTTTCATAATAAATCTCCTAATATTGTATATAAGCTTGATAAAAAAAGTAAATCCCAAAGCCTCCAAGCATAAGAGCGAAGAGTCTGTTGAGGTAGTTTGAAAAATCACTCAAATGCTGGTTACTTGTAATGCTCTGTGCAAAACCAACTGAAACGCCAGCTGCTAAAAGAAGTATAGAATGCCCCAAAGCAAACGCCAAGATAAGCCAATAAGCATAGACATAGCCACTACTAGCAGCTAAAGTTATGATGCTAATGAGAGGAGCTGAAGCACAAGGAGTACTCACAAGCCCAAAGATAATACCGATGAGAAAACCACCAAAGAGGCGAAACTTTATGAGTCTGAGCATGATGCTTGACTTATTCACCTCACCAAGAACTCCCCAAGCATAAAGAGCTATAAAAAGACTCACAAGACCAGCGACATTATATGCCCAAGCAGGAGCGATGCTTAAAAAGCCATCAAATTTGGCGACTATAAAGCCAAGAACAGAAAAGCTGAGCATCACACCAAGAGCAAAGAGAGAGGCAAAAGCATACGTATAAATGATTTTCTTTCGCCCCACAAGGTCTTTGTTGAGTGCGACAGATGCTCCAACTAAAAGAGGGACAGAGACTAAAGAGCAGGGTGCAAGAGCAGTTAAACTTCCCGCTCCAAAAGCACTTCCAAATGCTACAAAAGTTTCTAACATCTTTTTAGCTCATTAGCTCTAAAACTTCACTCACACTAAGGACTTTT
>WFNM01000113.1 GCA_015488615.1 Sulfurimonas sp. | reverse complement strand
GAGTCAAGATCAAGTACTTTTATAGTTGCTTGAAGTTTTGCATAGAGTTTTGATTCCCTAAAGGGGACTCCCATCGCAAGGTTAAGATTTGATTTTGTATCGAAGCTTTTAAGGAGTTGAGCGAAGCTTTCATTTGGCACGATAATAGCGATATTTTCTGGCTTGTATCCTTTTTTTACAAACTCATATATCTTGTTTTTAACAAAGGCAACTTGTAAGAGGGGCTCACTAAAACTTTCACAGCTAATATTTGCATTTGACACAATGTCTTCAGATTCTACAATGCTTTTCTCATTAAGGTTGATAGTGTAACTCTTTCCTATCTTAGTTTCAATACCAAGTGTTCTAAAACGTTCTTGCATCTTTGTGTTAAAACGGCTTGTACTAAATAAAAGAGTCACTTGAGAATACTCACAAGCTCGCTCTAATAGTTCAAACTCAAAGTTTGTAAGGTGTCCATCAATTTTAAGAAGTATGTTTGGATTGAGTTTGAGATAGCTTTCATTAAAGCTGTAGAGTTTAGGAAGAAATATTCTATCTAGGTACTTTGAATCATTACAAAGTTTCTCATAGCGTTTATACAGCTCAGTCAGAATAGTGATATGCTCTTCATACTCTGCATAAACATCAGCATTAAGCAGAGAATTTATATCATAAAGTTCTGCACTTAGCTCTCCAAAGAACTTAAAAATATAGCTACTATTTTTTGTGAAAGTAAAAAAGTTACGTTCTATTTGTAGTGCCCTAAAACCATCAAAGTCAGAAGCTTCTAGAAGCAGAAGAGTTCTTGTATCTTCATCAATAAACTTATACCCCTCAACAATGCAGAGTTTAGATAAAAAATCACCCATAGTAATATAGTTTGGTAAAAAGAGAGAGGAGGAAGTGACTTGTAACTGCTCATGACGAATAGCACGAGCAGTCGGAAGGACTATGGTTTGAGTATCCATAAACTCTTCCTAGAATTCGTAAGAGTTAGCGTTTCTTGTATCTGCTTTTATATTGTAAAACTTGTAATCTTTGCCAACACTTACTTTAGTAACAAGGTTCCAAACACCAGCTTTAGGAAATTGTAGCCCACTAAATGTATAAATACCATTAGACTCTTTTGGATCTTTAAATATCTTGTTAAACTTTCCTGTTTCAGGACGACTAATAGCAAGAATAATTTTCGCATTCTCAATATTCTTTCCAGTTTTATCTTTTACTTCAAAAGAAACTGTTGCATCTTTTAAGGCTAGTTTTTTTGGAATATATACTATCGTATATTTTCTATCGAATACTAAAGCTGCCTTTATCAACTTGTTTGCATTTGCATCTGCATCTTGATAGTGTGTCATATAACTATCACTCGGCTGAATATCTGCCTTACTTGTCACAACTACAGTTGCCACACAAAAGCCAAATACTAATGTAATTGAACCACCTAAAATATATGGCCAGATTCTTCCACTACTCATGTTCATTTTTATGCCTTCTTCTATATAAAAATCTTCTAATATACATAACTATAGCATATAAAACAAAACCGTAGAAAAACAGTTTTACAAAAAAGAGTGTCTCTTGATTTGCATCACCAGGATCATCTTTCAAAGTTACACCATGACTTGCAGCTATTTGGTGAGCAATATCAACATAGCCATTAAACATTGAAGCTGCATACTTCCCTATAAGCTGATTTGGTTTCGCTTTTCCTCCAAGAAGAGGTAAAATACTTCCACCATAATCAGTTCTCATCTCATTAAAATGCTTCCAAGTATCTGCATTTGCTACAGCCATTACAAAGGCTTGTACAGCAGATGCCGCAGGACTTAGTACCTGACGTCTGTTAAAATACTTATATAAAGATTTATCATTTACAGCTATATCTATCTCAGAGTTTAATTCTGCAAATGTCAAGAGAACTGTAGGTTTTGTAAAATTCTTTAAAAGTGTTGTTTCATACTCTAACATAGAACTGCCCTTAGGTAATTCCTTTAGCATAACTAGTCTTAGAGATATACCTGTTTTAGCATAAAGTTCACTTCCAAGTCTTTCTATCTGATCTTTAAATGCACTACGATGCACTACTTCATCTTTATATAAATATTCTGCACTAAGTGATGTTTGAAAAAATACTGTGAGGATGAGGGCAAAAAGCCCTCTAGTTAAAAACTTCAAAAGAAATCCTAACTTACATAAAGGTGATTAGGTGTTAAAACCGAGAAAAGTGTATACGCGGCCATTATAATTAGACCAAGTGTAATAAGTTTTTCCATTTTTATTCTCCTTACTTTACAGTAACTATATGACTAGCACTATGAGTGTCAATCATCTTAATTGAAGATGCATTTTTAAGTTCATAAAAGTTTTCTGCATTTGCAGTCTGTACTCCCATAGCATGAACAGTTAAATATGCCAATATACTAAGGAGTAAAACAGTTGCTATCAACATACCTGTTATACCATTAAGACCGAACAAGCTTCTATTTTCATTCATATTTATTTTCCTTCACTTAAGCTCATAACATAAGCAGCAGCAGCTTCTTTTTGTTTAGAGTTAAGTCTATCCATAACAGGCATTCTACCAATTGCACCTACTTTACCATAGTCAAGTACGTTTACAATAAGTTGAGAATTCCAACCATCGATTTGTGGAGCCATTCCAGCTACACCCTCACCATTCGCACCGTGACACATAGTACAGGTACCAGCAAATACTTTTGCTCCAGCACTATTTTTATCTTTAAATCCATCAGCAACATATTTTGATACTTCATCAATCTCTTTATCAGTGATTGGAGCATAATTGTTATTAGCATTCATAAGACCTGAACGATCTGGCATTGCTGCTTCAGTTCCGATTAATTTTCCTGTTAATCCGTGATCAATTGCATACTTCACACTTTTAAAAGAAATTCTCTCGTTTAAGTTAGCAGCTTGACCATCAATACCATCAGCAGAAAGGCCATGACAAACTACACATTCTGTAAGAAATACTGACTCACCCATCTCAACTAATCTAGGACCTTTGATTGAAGCATACTGTGCATTAAACTTAGCATCATGAGCAGCAACATCTTCGTTATACTCTCCAATTTGAGAGTAAGCATCTACTGGATAACCAATTACCCAGTACCACATACCCCATACCATCGTACCTAAAAATATAACAGCCCAACCAAAAGGTAGTGGATTCTTATACTCGCCTATGTTATCCCATGACTCTTCTGCTAATTCACCATCAGCAGTATCAGTTTGCATTTGACGTACATACTTAATTACTACAAATACTGTAATGATTACAAGAGCAACAGCACCTGCAATCGCAAGTTTGTTTATTATATCACCATTAAGACCACCTTTTTGATAGCCAACAGTTGCATATGTTGCACCTAGCATTGCAGCCGTAACAATAATTCCCCAAAGATAAAGCTTATTCATATATCTCTCCTATTTTTTGTCATCTTTTGGTAAAGAATTCACCGGAGTGTCTTCTATACCATCATGTAGTGCCATATTGCTATACTCTTCATAATCATGACCATCTGCATCTCTTCTATTTTTATATAAATGATATATATAAGAATAGAGAGCAACTGTTAAAAAGATAGTCGCTGCAACATAGCCATAAGCTTGAAATTCAACACTAAACACTACGTTCTCCTACTTAAGACTATTTAAGTATGCAATTAGTGCTACGATCTCAGGGATCTCACCACGTTTATTCACAGCATCTTTAATATCTTGGTCTTTCATATTTTTTACAATATCTTTTGCTTCAACAAGAGCCATAGCATTTGCTTCTGCAATAGATTTTCCCATTTTAACAATTTTTGTTTTTGGCTTACCATCAACATCTAGTTCTTTCATAGGAACAGGTTTGTTATAAGGAACTGCAAAGAACTGTGCATCAGTTAATTGCTCTGCAAATGCAGTGTCAATATCTACCATTTTCGTGTACATCCAAGTATACTTAGGCATAATCGAACCTGGTACAATAGCAGCAGGATCTTTCATATGATTTTCATGCCAATCTGTTGTACGATAGTTACCTACACGATGTAAATCTGGACCAGTTCTCTTAGAACCCCATAGAAATGGACGGTCATAAGCATATTCACCACTTAAAGAGTAGTGACCATAACGATCTGTCTCAGACTTAAATGGGCGAATAAGTTGTGAATGACAAGCATTACAACTATTTTTTATATAAACTTGACGACCCGCTAACTCTAATGTAGAGTAAGGAGCTGTCCCGATTACAGGACGAGAAGCTTCTGCAAAGTTTGGAACTATTTCAACCAAACCTGCAAATGCGATTGCAGCGAATACACCTACTGCGAAAAAGAACGGGTTTTTTTCTAACCAATGAAACATAATATAATCCTCCCTTTCTTAAGCGCCCATAGGCGATGCACTAGCTGGTTCACTATCAAGTCTTTTTCCAGCAGTCATAGTTTTATAAATGTTATAAGTAAACATTACGAAACCAATTAAGTATAATAATCCACCAACACCACGTATAGCATAGTAAGGGTGAAGTACTGTAACGGTATCAATAAATGAGTAAGCTAAGTTACCAAATTGATCATGAGCACGCCACATCATACCTTGAGTAATACCCGCAATCCACATAGAAGTGAAGTATAGAACAACACCTAGTGTTTGAATCCAGAACTGTGAAGCCATTAATGACTTAGAATAGATTTCACGTTTAAATACACGTGGAGCCATGTGGTAAAGTCCAGCCATAATCATAAAGCCAACCCAACCTAGAACACCATCATGAACGTGACCAACAATCCAGTCAGTAAAGTGAGCAATAGCATTAACAGATTTAATAGCTTGAATAGGACCTTCTAATGTTGAGAACATGTAGAATGTAGAACCAAGAATCATAAACTTGATTAATGGAGATGCTGCAACTTGTTGCCACTCACCTTTCATTGTTAAAAGCATATTGATCGCTGAACCCCATGAAGGAAGGATTAGAACTATAGAGAAAATTGATCCCATAGTCTGTACCCAGTCAGGAACAGTTGAAAAGAGTAAGTGGTGACCACCAGCCCATAAGTAAACGAACATTAGTCCCCAAAAAGAGAGTAATGATAGTTTATATGAGTAAATAGCTTGACCAGACTCTTTTGGTAAAAAGTAATAAACCATAGCAACAATAGGAACTGTAAAACCAAATGCAACTGCATTATGACCATACCACCATTGAACGAGTGCATCATTTGTACCAGCATACATAGAAACAGAGTGAAACCAATCACCAATATGAGTCTCCCCAGCTGCAGATGTTGCAAGCCATGTAGGAACTTCCATGTTATTAAATAGATAGAGCATAGCTATACCTAAGAAAGTAGCGATGTAATACCAAACAGAAATATATAAACTCTTTTCACGGCGTAAACCGATAAGACCAAACATATTCACACCCCAAAGTACCCAAACAACGACAATAGCGATGTCAACTGGCCACTCAAACTCAGCATACTCTTTTGAAGTAGTTTCTCCTAGGAATAGTGATACAACTGCAGCAGCAACTGTTAAAATATATATCCAGAATTGTAACTTCCCTAAAAACATCAACAATGATGATTCTGCCATTGATACTTTTAGTACCCTTTGACCAACATAATACCAAGTAGCAAAAACACCACTAATAGTAAAACCAAATATTACAGAGTCCGTGTGTAACGGACGGAGACGACTAAAGTTTGTGTATTCTGCCAAACCTGAACCTAGTATTGTATTAATACCAGGAAATGCAAGTTCAAATGCTAGAATTACACCGATGGACATACCAACAATACCAAAAATTATTGTAGTAAGCATAAACATCTTTGCAACTGTATAGTCGTACTCTAATGGACGATTCTCCATATATAGCCTCCTTAAGATTCAAAGCAATTAAGTTTAGTAAATATGAAAAGTATTTACTAAACTAATTAACACTGAATAATAGCGACTCAATGGTTTAAATTATCTTAATTATAAGTTAAATTTTAGATTTATTAGCTTTTTGTTTACTTTTGGAATTTCATTTAATTTTAAGAATAAGTGATTTTTTTGTGTTTTATAAGCGAGACTAATAGAGTCTGCTTATTATCTTTTAATGAGAGTGAGAAATTCTGAGAATATATAAGCACTCTCTTTTGGTCCAGGACTAGCTTCTGGGTGATGTTGTACCGAAAAAATAGGAGAGCTATTATAATTTAAGCCTTCAATTGTATTATCAAAAAGGTTAGTATGAGTCACACTTGCAATCTCCCTAATACTATCAGGCACATTATAATTGTGATTTTGTGCAGTTATCTCAATCAAACCAGATTTTTCATTTTTCACAGGGTGATTACCACCATGGTGACCAAATTTCAGCTTAAAAGTATCATAGCCATGAGAAATGCTGAGAAGTTGATGTCCTAAGCAGATACCAAACATAGGTACTTTAGCTTCGATAAGCTTTTTGATCTGTTCTTGCTCTTTTTTAAGAACAAGTGGATCTCCTGGTCCATTTGATAGAAACACACCATCTATAGATTTATCCTTATACTGAGCTATAAGATCTTCTGCTTTAAAATCATTTGGAATAACTTCTACACTTATTCCAGCATTCACAAGTTCATTTAAAATATTGCGTTTAACGCCAAAATCTATTGCAATGATTTTAGCTTGTACTGTTGGTGCTTCTTCATACTCAAAACCTTCTTTTTTGTTATATGTACTTGAAGTATGCTTGTAAGATTTTTTTGTACTTACCTGGTCTATATAGTTTATATCTTCTATACGAGGGGCAGTAGAAAGGTGTTTCTCTAATTCTTCTTTATCACTTATCTCTGTAGATGCTATCATCATCATAGCACCTTCACTTCTAATCATCTTAGTTAAGTATCTAGTGTCTATATCACAGATTCCCATAACATTATACTTTTTTAAGAAGTTGGAGAGAGAATCCTCAGCACGAAAGTTTGAGTAATGCTCTTGATGTTTGCGCACTATCATACCCTTAGCATGAGCAGAATTACTTTCCATATCTTGTGCATTTACTCCTACATTACCGATTTCAGGCATTGTAAATGTTACAAATTGTCCAGCATACGATGGATCAGACATTATCTCTTGATAACCACTCATGGAAGTATTAAAAACTATTTCACCGACTACAGTTGTTTCAGCTCCAAAACTATTTGCCTCTAAAAAAGTGCCATTTTCAAGATAGATATAAACTTTTTTCATGCTCACTACTCCATACCTCTTTTCATCATCTCTTCACGATAGATTTTCTCATGTAAAATATCAAACTCATCTGTTCCAGGAATATAACGCTTTTTATATGAACGTATCTTCTCCATAACAGCATCTTCAATCTCATCTGTGTCTGCGATAAAGCCTGTAATAGCATTATAAATGATATTTTTTATACGATTTTCACTTACATCAAAATGGATAAGATCTTCTTCATAAAGCTCATCTAAAATCTTATGACTTATATCCGAGAAACGCTCCTCATAGTTTAGAATAACTCCAAATTCAGGTGCTAGTTTCTTCTTAATCATAAAAAATAATTGGCGTTCATCTACAAGTTGAAACTCTATCTCATCTTCATTATCATCACAGATAGCATCTACTTTTTCTTCAAGAGCCATCTCTTTTTTTACATCTTCTTCAAAAATCTTCTCTGCTTCTTGTGCTACTCGCTCAAGACCTTGAGTCATTGTTACTGAGCCACTTTTGTTTAAGTCAATTGCTATTTTGTTTGCGATATGGGGAATAGTTTTAAGTGATATTTTCATGAGTAATGGCCCTATTTATTTAAATTTAGACATTTTACTATAAGTAAGGTAAAACTCTCATTAGAGCAGTTCTACTTACTCAGAAGTTGCGTGAGTTCTGAAGCTTTTTTAGGATCCATTTTTGTAAGAATCTTACCTACTACCTTAGGTTTAAGTGATTGCAAAATTCCTTTTGCTTCATTATCTGGCATATCTGTCAATATATTTGCAGCAGCAGCTGATTTCATCTTCGCAAATGTCTGAGCAATTTTACTCATCTTCATACTTTTAAGCTCTTGAAGTGTAGCTTCATTTTTAGCTAACATCCTTTTTATATTCTTCTCTTTTGCTCTAATGTCTGCTAGTTTTTCATTTACTTCTTGTTTTTGAATTGTGAGTTTAGTCTCTTTTTGTTTAAGCAACTCTTCAGTAGCAATTTTTAAAGCGCTAAGTGCTTGTTTTTGTTCATCTATACGCTCTAGTTCAACAAGTAATTCTCCCTTTCTCTCTTTAAATATCTCTGTACATTCAAAGAGTCTATCACTTGATTGCTGTGCAAAAAGGTGTGTTACAAGGGCAAAAGTAAGTAGTAGTTTTATCATAAATATTCTCCAATTTGACTTTTATTTTTTTTGTGTTTCATCCCGTAGGTCATGAGTGCTACCTCATCGAGATCTTTCCCCTCTTGAATTTTTCTCTCTTTCATTACTCTTTTTATCTCTTCTAACTCAAGATAGTTAAACTTCTCATATTCTATACTATCTTTTTTGAGTTGCTCTTTGGCTTCTTCTATCTTACGGTGTGCAAACTGCATCCACTCCTCATTATGAGTGATGACATTTCTTTGTGCATCTAAAAGTGTTCTAGCAGATAAAAATTCTTGTATATTTCCAGTTTGTGGGGTCTTTATAGTATGAAGCTCTTGCAAAGAGATCTCTAGCGCCTCTTTTGCATTGTTAAAGTTTGCATTGGCACTCTGAAGCACTCGCTCACTTTTTTGCATAATGTTTTTCTTAACACTTACAAGAGGTGAGTAGCGAGTCTTCATAGTTTTTCCTTAGAGGATTATCGTATCATCCCTCTCTGGTGATGTAGATATAATACCCACTTTTGTTTTACTGATCTCTTCTATAGTCTTTACAAAGTCTTGAGCATCTTTAGGAAGTGCATCAAAAGTTCTTGCTCCAACTGAGTTGTTCCAGCCTTTAAAAGTTTTATAGATTGGCTTCACGTCATCAAGGTTTGATGGCATATAGTCTATCTCTTTTCCATCAAGCTCATAAGCAACACAAAGTTTCACTTCATCAAACCCATCAAGAACATCAAGTTTCATAAGTGCGAGTTCATCACAACCATTCAGACGTGCTGCATGGCGAGTAGCCACCGCATCAAACCAACCACAACGACGAGCTCGTCCAGTTGTAGTACCAAACTCATGACCTTGTTCACCTAAACGCTGACCATCTTCACCGAAGTCTTCAGATGGGAAAGGTCCATTACCAACGCGAGTACAGTAAGCTTTAACAATACCTATAACCTTACCGATGTCTTTAGGGTTAATACCAAGTCCGGTACATGCACCAGCAGATACAGTTGCAGAAGATGTTACATAAGGGTATGTTCCATGGTCAATGTCAAGAAGAGTACCTTGTGCACCCTCTAAAAGAATACGTTTATTTTCATCAAGAGCTTTCCAAACTAGTTGTGTTGTATCTGTAATAAAAGGAGCAAGTTTTGCCTTATAGCCCTCTAATTCAGCTAATAATTCAGACTCATTAGGTGTTGGAATTTCGTAAATATCAAAGATTTGACGGTTTTGCTCAAAATATTCAATAATTCCAGCAGTAAGTTTAGCAGGATTTAAAAGCTCACCAACACGAAAACCAGTACGGTTAATTTTGTCTGCATAAGCAGGTCCAATTCCTTTACCAGTTGTACCAATAGCCTTGTCACCTTTGAGCCGCTCTTTTGCTTGATCAACAAGTGCATGGTAGTAAAGATTTAGGTGTGCTTTATCGGAGATATAAAGGCGACCTTCAAGCCCCTCAAATTGCTCCATCTCTTTGATGATAGATTCTGGTGAAAGAACGACACCATTTCCTACTACATTTATAGCTTCAGGGTTAAGTACACCAGAAGGTACAAGATGAAGAGCGAACTTAACGCCATCAACCCAGATAGTGTGACCAGCATTATGCCCACCTTGAGAACGGCATACCATATCATATTCACAAGCAAGTCTATCTACTATCTTTCCCTTACCTTCGTCACCCCACTGGATGCCTACTATTAAATCTGCTTTACGGCTCATATTATATTTCCTTACTTATTATTTCTTCACAGACAGCGTCTGTGTATATTGCAAAACCTACCGAAGTAAGGTCTTCATTTTTGTATCTTCCACCACGGGCAAAGACTTCATTGTCTTGAATAATTCTAAAGAAAAGCTCATCATAGTAGAGCATTTTTGCATAGTACATCGGAGCCAAAACTGTGTTATCGCACTCCATCTCAGAACATAAGTCTTTCATTTTTTGAAGTTCTACGACTATTGACTTGGGAGCTATATTCATCACATCTTCTATCTGCTCTACATATTGAAGATACACAAGCTTTGTAAGCCACTCCTCACCTAAAGAGATAAACTTATCTATATTAATGTGTTTAAAATCTTCTATAGTCAAAGTGTCAAACATACCAACTAAAAGTTCAGGTATCTTAATATTAGATATCTGCATAAGCGGTGTTACTTCTAGCTTCTTAAAAATAGCATTTGCAAGTGAAGCTACACTTGAGAGTTTCTTCTCACCCATAAACTCTACACCAACTTGATACTGCTCAGTCGTTGGGTAAGTCACTACAGGCTGAACGTAAAACCATTTCTTCTGAGTAGTATTTTTTCCTAAACGCTTCTCTATAATACGAACAACATCAATAGTACTATCAGCTCTCAGTGAAAGTGAATTATTTTTTGCATCATTTACTTTGATAAGTTGGCGTTTATCAGCTATACTTAACTCTTGATGATAAGAGAAGATAGGTGTAACTATCTCAAGAAATCCATCTGCATCAAGTATTTCGCTCGCTATATTTTCTATACGGCGTTTTACTTTAGCAGATACACCAAAGTATAATTTACTCCCGTTAGGGATTTCATGTTCAAGTATCATTATTTTCCCATTCCAAATGTAATTTCGTTAAAGATTCTGTTTGCAGTTCCATCATAAGGGCGACGTCCAAGTTTTGCTAAAGAGAGCTCAACAGCATTCACAACCCATGCCATCTCATAGTTTGAGATAAGACCCATTTGATTGATTCTAAAAATCTTGCCTTTTAAGTGGTCTTGACCACCTGCGACATTCACATCAAAGTCAGTTTTTAATAGTTTCCTAATCTCTGCTGCATCTTCATCATCTATAGTAGTCATAGATTTTGCGGGAGTTGCTGGGTAGATATGAAGTCCTATAGCACTTAGAGCCGAACCAACAGCATTAGCACGAGTAGCAGTATCACTATATAACTTCTCAATTCCTCCATCAGCTTCAATAGTCGCAAGAACTTCTAAAAGCCCTATAGTCAAAGTTGTAGCTGCCGTATAAGCAGTAGTGTTTTGACGCTGTTTCTTAATCTCACTAGCAAGATTTAAGTAGTAACCTACACCAGAGCCTATGGTCTCAATAGCTGCATTTGAAAGACCTAAAATAGCCATACCAGGAGGAAGCATAAGTGCTTTTTGACTTCCAGCTATAAGAGAGTCGATGTTACTTACATCTATAGGTTCAACACCAACAGCAGTAATCCCATCAGCGATAATCATTATCTTAGGGTTAATCTCCTTAACAGCTTGTGCGAGCTCTTCAACTGGATGGCGAAGACCTCCCGCCGACTCACTAACCTGAACAGCTATCGCATCAATATCAGAGTTGTTTTTCACTGCTTCTACAACAGCTTCAACTGAAACAGGAGTATTCCATTCATTTTTAATCTCTACATTTTTAAGCCCATGAGCAGTAGCTATCTTGCCAAAACGCTCACCAAATTTTCCAGAGTTTACTGAAAGAAGTGTATTTTTACAGAGATTTATAACAGCAGCTTCCATAGCACCAGTACCAGATGAAGCAATCATAATTACTTCATCAGTTTTAAAAAGATTAAAAAGATGTTTACGAGTCTTCTCGAAGATAGCTTCAAATTCTGGTGTACGATGATGCATAGTTTCATCGCTCATTGCATTACGAACATTTTGTGGAACGGGAGTTGGTCCGGGTGTAAAAAGTAACATATAATTTCCTAGTGTTTCAGGTATCATCTCTCGATGTACAAAAAATATGGTCAAACCGTATTTTTCTAAAAAACCTCGTATTATATCGAAATATTTTTAAAGATAATAAAATTGTACATTATTTTGGCATTCTCATAGTAATTGTGTGTAGAGTTTTAAAGATTGCTTCTTCTTGAAAAGGTTTTACCATATAGCCATTTGCACCTTTTTTAATCATTTTAAGTACTGACTCTTTTGATCCTTCTGTTGTTGCCATAATAATACGAGTTTTATTCCATTCTTTATTTGTACGAACAGCCTCTACTACTTCTTCACCATTCATATTAGGCATATTCCAGTCAAGAAGCATAATGTCTATTTTTTTGTTTTTCATCATTTCCATAGCCACTAAACCATCTTCTGCTTCATAAATTGTAAACTCTTTATATTTTGATTCTTTAAAAAAACGTCCTATAGTATTTGTCAAAACACGTCTTACAATCTTACTATCATCTACAATTAATACATTCATCACTATTTCCTATACATTATGTTAAGATATCAAACTTTTTTGAGTGTAACACATCTAAATAAATAGTATCTTTAAATTGTCGCCAAAAAATCAAAAATCAGCTAAACAAGGAAAAACATGGACATATTTAGTTCTATTATTTTAGGAATTATAGAAGGCTTTACAGAATTTCTCCCTATCTCATCAACAGGTCACCTTATTGTGGCAAGTAAATTTTTAGGTATTGAGCAGACTAATGTCACCAAAGCATTTGAAGTAATCATTCAATTTTCTGCAATTCTAGCAGTTATTTTTAACTACAAGGATAAGTTTACTCTAAAAAAAATTGACTTATGGACAAAGATATTTCTTGCATTTCTTCCTATTGCTATCATCGGGTTTATCTTCTCTCAGCAAATTAAAGAGCTCTTTAGTATCAATGTAGTAGCTGTAATGTTTATTATTGGTGGTGTCATTTTTCTTATTGTGGAGAAGTTTTTTATAAAAGATGAAACAAAGCTTTTAGACAATGTAGAAGATGTCACGCTAAAACAGTCTTTAATTATCGGTTTTGCACAAGTATTTGCACTAATCCCAGGAACTAGCCGTGCTGGATCTACTATCATCGGTGCTCTTCTTGTTGGTTTAAGTCGTAGAGCTAGTGCAGAGTTTAGTTTCCTTCTTGCATTTCCTGTGATGAGTGCTGTAACTGCCTATGATTTGCTCAAGCACTATAAAGAGTTTGATGGTGCAAACCTACTTAATCTTGGTATTGGCTTTGTAGTATCATTTATTGTAGCTTATATTACTATAAAGCTTTTCTTGAAATTTTTAGAGAAGTTTACCTTTGTATCATTTGGTGTTTATAGAATAATCTTCGGTGTACTCTTACTCGTTCTTTTTAACTAATGGCATAAAGATTGCTTAAATCCCTTTAACAACTTAATGTTAAAGGAGATATTATGCAAATATTTAGCAGATATAACACCCAACTAGATGTATTTTTCATTTCACTAGAAGAACAGTTTTATAGACTAAGTTTAAAAATTTTATAGAGTTTTTAAGACTTTTTTAGCAAGGAGTAGTGCCTTAGAACGATGAGAGAGTTTTCTCTTTGTTTCATCATCTAACTCACCTAGTGTTTTGTCATACCCAAGTGGTATAAACATTGGATCATAACCAAAACCACCATCCCCTTGTGCCTCTGTTAGCGCCGTTCCATACATCCATCCGTGAACAGTTCTCTCTATATCTTTTGTCACTATAGCTATCGCAGCTGTATAAAATGCAGGGGAACTCTCTATACCTTTAGCTCTGATATTATGCATAAGGAGATGAAGATTATCTTTATCATTAGCATCTTCTCCTGCATATCTTGCACTATAAATCCCAGGGTCGCCCTCTAGTGCATCGACACTTATCCCACTATCATCAGCGATAACGATAGCATCATCATCCCCAAGTGCATCAAAAACGGCATGGGCTTTTAAAAGGGCATTATCCTTAAAAGTCTCTGCATCTTCTACTATCTCAAACTCTTCAATAAGTTCAGAGTAAGGTATCACTTCAAAATCTTCACACATCGCTTTTATCTCTCGTACTTTACCTTTATTAGAGGTTGCTAAAACTAATTTCACTAACTAATCCTTGTAGGTGTCTATTATTCTTTTTTCAATATAATTTCAGTATTATACAATTTAAAGGCTTTATATGTTCAAAAAAGTATTCCCTCTCTCTTCCATTCTTTTTTTAAGATTTTTAGGACTCTTTCTCGTTTTACCAGTCCTCTCCGTTTATGCACTTGACCTTAAAGGTGCAACACCTCTACTCGTCGGTGTCATTGTTGGTGGGTATGCCCTTACTCAAGCTATCTTTCAAGTACCATTTGGAACACTTAGTGATAAGATAGGTCGTAAGCCGACTATTCTTATCGGTCTGCTTATCTTCCTTGCGGGTTCACTTATCTCTGCTTATGCAACTGACATCTATACACTCATGTTTGGTCGATTCTTACAAGGTGCTGGAGCGATTGGTGCTGTTGTTACTGCTATGATATCTGACCTTGTTGAAGAGGAAGTTCGTGGTAAGGCTATGGCTATTATGGGTGGATTTATCGCTATGAGTTTTGCTCTTGCTATGGGGCTTGGACCTGTTATCGCTTCTCATTATGGAATTAGTGTTATCTTTCTTATCACTGCCGTTCTTGCAGTTCTAGCCATTGGTGTTCTCTTTACGAAAGTGCCAACACCTCCAAAGATTAAGCATATCTATCATAATAAGCCAAAAATTTCAGATATTTTAAAAGATAATAATCTTTTAAATATGATTATCATTAACACAATGCAAAAAGGCCTTATGACTGTTGCCTTTGTGCTTATTCCTATTTTACTTACAAAACCAGAGTATGGATTTAACTGGGAAAAAAGTGAATTGTGGATGGTTTATGTTCCTGCTATGATAGCAGGACTTATTGCTATGGGACCTGCCGCTGTTTTTGGCGAAAAAAAGAATATTCCTAAACAAATTTTTCTTATTAGCATTGTTCTCTTTTTAATATCATTTCTTATCATGGGATTCACACACTCTAGCCTAGTATTTGTTCTTGGTGTAGTTGCGTTCTTTGTCGCATTTAATATGATGGAACCGCTTGTACAGTCTATGATTTCTAAGTTCGCTAAAGTACACCAAAAAGGTGCTGCACTTGGTATCTCTAACTCTTCTGCATACTTTGCTACTTTCTTAGGTGGTACATTTGCAGGACTTTATCTTGATATAAGTAACCGTGAGGCACTTGCTATTTCTATCGCTGCTATCATTGTTCTTTGGTTAGTATGGACTGCATTTAAACTCCAAAATCCAGTAAGACATTCCCATCTTTATATTCCACAAGAGGATATTGATTTTGATAAGCTGAATGCTTTAGAAAGTGAAGATATTGCAGAATGGTATATTAATGAAACTGAAGATGTTGTAGTTATAAAGTATGTAACAGCAGCAATGGAAGAAGAGGATCTCAAAGCAAAAATCTCTCTATAGAGATTTTTCGCTTATTCTTTACTCTTTCTTACTTATCATCTAGCTCACGAAGTGGGATGATAATACTAATAACTATAAGAGCAATACCAAACAATAATATTGCTAAACCTTCGTGATTTGTAAATATAGTAATTAAAGTTTGTTTCCCTAAGCTTTCTCCCATAATTATTTTAAATTTGTCATAATAGAGAGTGAAAAAGAGTCCACCAAAGATACCTCCAATAGCACCTACTAATACATCTATCCTTCCCTCAGAAATAGATACTGGACCAGTACCAGGACACTTACCAAAGATCGCCATACCTATTCCGAATAAAATACCACCTACTATAAGCCCACCAAGTATAACAGGTTTAATATGATACTCAGCATAGCCCATCTTAACCATCACAAAAAGACCAATACTTGCTAATCCTATTGCCAAAAAGAGCATTTTAGGGACTACTGTATCTTTAAACATTGCAAAACCTGCAATCTTTTCAAACTCTGCAACACGAGTGTATTGCACAATAACTCCAAAAACAAATCCAATAAGAAGTACTGTCCAGACAGAGCCATGAGGTTCTTGTCCAACTGTTGTAAATATACTTAATACTCTATCTAGCATCGCTTGCCTCACTTTTATAAAAGAGCTTTCCAGTTATAACTAGAGTCACTAAGACTACCCCACCAAAAATCATACTACTAATAGCACCTTGACTCATACCACTTAAAAAGTGTCCACTAGTACACCCTCCGGCAAGTCGTGCTCCAATAATAAGTATAAATCCACTCACAAAACTCCAAATAAGACGAGACTTCACTGAATCATTTTTATACCTTTTCCAAGCAGGAGGCATAACACTAAATTTAAATGTTTTTGTGACAAAAATAGAAGTTAAAAATCCACCAGTAAGTGCACCAAGAAGCATAACACCTTCCCATGCACCTGCATTATGTACTTCTTGAAGATATGGGTATTCTTTTGGATCAAGATTAAAGAGAATTCCTGCAAAATAGGGAACATAAGTAGATGCTCCAATAGGTCTCCCTGCACCAATATAAGAGAATGCAAAAAGTAACAATCCCGCCATAAATATACCACCAAGCCACCAAGGCATTTTTCTAATCATAAAGATCCTTTGTTAAATTATAAAGGACATTATAGCATTTATTCTATTAAGTTATATTTATCATATGTTTATATTATAAAATATAATCTTATAATTATATCTTACTACTAATAGCTATACTCATTATTATTTCTTTAGAAAACTTCAAGCCCATATATAAAGTTTAGCTTATTATAGATCTATATTGTAGTATCGAGAGTTAAGTGAAGAGTAGTGTCATAGCTGTTGAGCTTATAACTGATGTTATTTTTTGGTTGATAATACGAGTGTGAGTAGTAGTCTATAGAGAGACAACACAAAAAGTGTTGTACTTCTAATATTACTTTTGAGGAGTTACATACATATTGAAGTAGCGACCTTCAAATTTAGGTGGTTTTTCCATGACACCGAGATCTTCAACCATAGGCCAAACTCGGAGAAGTACTTCTTTTCCAGCTTCAGGGTGAGCCATCTCACGACCACGTAAAAACACACGGAATTTTACATGAAAACCTTTTTCTAAGAATTCTCTTGCATGCTTCACTTTAAAGTTCATATCATTCTCAGCAATTTTTACAGAAAGTTTGATTTCTTTAACAACAATCTTCACTTGATTTTTACGTTGTTCTTTAAGTTTTTTCTCTTCTTGATATCTATATTTACCGTAGTCCATAATCTTTGCAACAGGAGGCTTCGCATCTGGTGCTATTAGAACTAAGTCTAAGTCTAACTCATTTGCTTTTTCCATAGCTTCATCAATAGATACTACACCTAAAGACTCTGCTCCATCTACATTACATCTTAATTCTGTTGCACGAATATCGTCATTCATTATGACACGGTTTTTCTTTTGGTTCAAAAATTTACCTCATTTACTTTAGTTTGTATAAGTGTTAAGAATTCTTCTTCACTTATCGTATATTGTTCTCTAGTTCTTCTGTCACGGATAGAGATTGTTTTATTTTCTATCTCTTCATCACCAATAACTACGATCATAGGAACACGTGTTTTCTCAGCCGTTCTGATACGTTTGTTTAACGAATCATTTTTAGCATATATCTCACTATCGGCATTAATATCGATAAGTTTATCTGATAAAAGCTTAGCATATTCTTTATGTGTCTCTGCTACAGGAACAATCGCAACTTGTGTAGGAGCTATAAACATAGGGAACTCACCAGCATAATGCTCAGTTAATATCCCGATAAAACGCTCAAATGAACCTAAAATAGCACGGTGAATCATAACAGGTTGGATTTTTTCATTGTCCTCGCCATTATACTCAAGCTCGAAACGCTCAGGAAGGTTGTTATCAAGTTGAATAGTTCCACACTGCCACTCACGCCCAATTGCATCAAGAATCTTGATGTCAATCTTAGGACCGTAAAAAGCACCACCACCCTCGTCAATAGTGTATGGAAGATTATGTTTTTCCATCGCACTTACAAGTGCCGCTTCTGATTTTTCCCAAACCTCTGCATCACCTACAGCTTTTTCAGGTTTTGTACTTATCGTCATATTGTATTTAAAATCAAAAGTACTCATGATTTTATCAACAAAATCTACAACTTCGATGATTTGCTCTTCTATTTGGTCTACAGTACAAAAAATATGCGCATCATCTTGAGTAAATTCACGAACACGGAAAAGTCCGTGAAGCGCACCAGTCATTTCATGACGGTGAACAACACCATACTCAAAGTATTTAATAGGAAGATCACGGTAAGAGTGAAGTTCATCTTCATATACTTTAATATGTCCAACACAGTTCATAGGTTTTACACCAAATTCAATGTCGTCAATCTGAGTGAAGTACATATTTTCACCGTAGTTTTGGTAATGACCAGAAGTTTTCCAAAGGTCAGCACGAAGCATCTCTGGACCACGAACTGGCTCATAGCCGCGTTTACGGTGAGCTTTGAAAAGTAGTGATTCTAAACGAGCACGCAGGCGCCCACCAGCTGGAAGCCAGATAGGAAAACCAGCACCAACCTCTTCACGGAAAGTAAAGAGTTTCATCTCATTTCCAATCTTACGGTGGTCGCGTTTAGCAGCCTCTGCGAGCATAGTCATATGCTCTTTTAGTGACTCTTTATCTGCAAAAGCTATACCGTAGATACGAGTAAGCATTTCGTTTTTAGAGTCTCCACCTAGATAAGCACCAGCTATTTTTGTAAGCTTAAAGTAGCGAATAAGCCCGATAGATGGCAAGTGAGGTCCACGACATAAGTCTTCAAACTCACCTTGTTTATAAATACTCACCTTATTATCAGGGATCCTCTCCATAACTGCAAGTTTTAAGTGATCATCTTTAAACTTCTCTTTTGCCTCATCCATAGAGATTTCATACTTCTCTATCTTGTATTTTTTCTTAGCAAATGAAAGCATCTGCTTCTCGATTTTCTTTAAATCGCCCTCACCTACCTCAGACTCTGTTTTAAAGTCATAGTAAAAACCCTCTTTTACAGTTGGTCCTACATAAAACTCAGCATCAGGATAAAGTGACTTTATCGCCTGAGCCATAAGGTGTGCAGTCGAGTGGCGAAGTACATCAAGAGATTCAGGAGAGTTATCTAACTCTATCTCTTCACCCTCTATACCTCGCTCCTCAGCACTTACTAAGTCTACTATCTCATCGTTATATTTTATTGCTATTGCGCTCAATATCTTTTCCTATTATAATTCTGTTTTCAGTACAGCACCATTGGCTGCGTTTGATACTAAAAGTTGGTAGCGTTTAAGCCATTTTGATGTTACTTCATTCTTATATGGAACATAGTGATCTTTTCTTCTTGCAAGCTCTTGGCCATCTACATTAAGTTGTAAGATGTGCTTATCAACATCAAGCTCGATCTCATCACCATCTTCGATAAGAGCGATAAGTCCACCCTCTGCCGCTTCTGGAGAAACATGCCCGATAGAAGCACCCTTGGTTGCACCTGAGAAACGCCCATCGGTAATGAGTGCTACAGACTCGCCAAGACCCATACCTTGAATAAGTGCTGTAGGAGCAAGCATCTCTTGCATACCTGGACCACCCTTTGGACCTTCATAACGAATAACTACAACATTACCAGCTTTGACCTTTTTATCCATAATGCCTTTGATAGCTTCAGATTGTGAGTTAAAGCAGATAGCAGTTCCTTTAAATGCACGCATGCTTGGATCTATACCAGCACTTTTTACTACAGCACCCTCAGTTGCAAGATTACCAAAGAGGATAGAGAGACCACCCACTTGAGAGTAAGCATTTTCATTTGTGTGAATGATAGAGGTATCTTTTATCTCAGCATCTTGTATACGCTCAGCTAAAGTCTCACCAGTAATCATCTGTGCATCTAAGTTAAGTAGGTTTCCAGAACGACGACTTACCTCTTTAATAACAGCATTTACTCCACCTGCATCATCGATATCTTTCATATGTACCGTTGTAAGTGATGGAGAGATTTTTGCGATATGTGCTACTTTTTCTGCAATAGCATTGATATTTTCTATCTTAAAATCAACATCAGCCTCTTTTGCAATAGCTAACATATGAAGTACAGTGTTTGAACTTCCACCCATCGCCATATCTACGACAAAAGCATTGTGCACAGCTTTTTCATTGAGAATATTTTTGAAGTTATACTTCTCGTTGTTCTCCATCTTCGCTAACTCAACTATACGTTTTGCTGCTTTTTTTACCATTGCGATACGCTCTGGAGTCATCGCAAGCACTGTCCCATTTCCAGGAAGTGCTATACCCATTGCTTCACAAAGAGTGTTCATGGAGTTTGCTGTAAACATACCAGAACATGAACCACCAGAAGGACAAGCTTCACACTCTATTTCGTGAAGTTCTTCCTCTGTCATCTTTCCATCGTTAAACTGACCAACAGCCTCAAACGCCGTAGAGAGGTCGATAGGAGTACCATCTTTTTTGTGTCCAGCAGGCATAGGCCCACCTGAGACAAAAATAGTAGGAACATTCACACGAAGTGAGCCCATAATCATCCCTGGAACTATCTTGTCACAGTTAGGAATACAGATCATAGCATCAAGTTTATGAGCATTCATAACAGTCTCGATAGAGTCCGCGATAATCTCACGAGATGGAAGAGAATAAAGCATACCATCGTGCCCCATAGCTATCCCATCATCAACACCAATCGTGTTAAATACAAATGGTACACCACCCGCCTCACGAATAGCCTCTTTAACTATCTCGCCATATTCATGGAGAAAAAAGTGTCCAGGAATAATGTCGATGTATGAGTTTGCAATACCAATAAATGGCTTGTCAAAATCCTCATCCTTAAGACCAGTTGCACGCAACAGTGAACGGTGTGGGGCTTTATCAAAACCCTTTTTTATAGTATCACTTCTCATCAAAAAATCCTTGTATATAGTTTGCAATTGTAAATTATAAATGCGATTATACCACTTTTTTTCAAATTTGTGCTAAAAACTCTTTACAAATGAAAAACAATCGGCTATAATTCCGGCTCACTTACTGACTTAGTCTAGTAAGAGTATGGATGCGGGAGTAGCTCAGTGGTAGAGCATAACCTTGCCAAGGTTGGGGTCGCGAGTTCGAACCTCGTCTCCCGCTCCATTTAATTTAACATTATAAAAACTGTGATTTCATTCACTATGCCCGGATGGCGAAATTGGTAGACGCAGGGGACTTAAAATCCCCCGGTAGCAATACTGTGCCGGTTCAAGTCCGGCTCCGGGCACCATTGATATGAAAGATAACTTAACTGGTGCCATCGCCAAGTGGTAAGGCCGTAGCCTGCAAAGCTACTATCCCCAGTTCAAATCTGGGTGGCACCTCCAGTTTTATAATTTTATAACAAACTACACGTGGATCTTTGGCAGAGTTGGTCGAATGCACCGGTCTTGAAAACCGGCGAGGGTTACACCTCCCAGAGTTCGAATCTCTGAGGGTCCACCACTTCTTTTTACAATTATCAACAACAACTTTATAATACTTAATTTATCATTTAGATTAATAAATGAATACATTAAACTTTTACAATAAAAACTCATCAGACTTAATTGCTCGTTACGACAATGCAGGAATGTCCACTTTGCATAAGCTTTTCTTTAAATATTTCAAACCAAACTGTTCTGTTCTTGACATTGGCTTTGGTTCAGGAAGAGATTTAGCAGTATTAAAAGAAAATAGCTATGACATTTGGGGAATAGACCCATCTAAAGAATTTGTTGCTAATGCTCAAAATAGATTTTCAAATATCTCGAATCATTTTACTCAAATTGCTGTTCCTTTTCAAACAGAAGAACTACCTTTTAATAGAAAGTTTGATGCTATTATAGCAATAGCCATGTGGATGCATTTAAAACATACAGAATATATAAATGTAATTAAAAATATTGTAAATCTAGCCAATTCTAAATCTACAATAGTTATTAGCTATTCAAAAGGAACTAGAAGTACTGATGAAAGATATTTTGAGGATGTAGTGTAGATTTAAAATATATAACTCATCTTTTTCAAAATCATAATTTTTCTTTGATAGAAAGTACAGAAAATACCGATAGCCTAAATAGAGATAATTTAACATGGATTACGCTAATATTTAAACATGATTAATACAGATGCATTACGCCAAATAAACTACATTATAGAACATGACTCAGCATCTAGTACTTATAAGTATGTGCTACTAAAAAGTGTTATCAATGCATCTCAAAGATATGACCATTTAGTGAAAATAGAAAATAATAGAGCTCATATTCCATTAGGTCTTATTGTTGAACAATGGATACTGGATTATATGCCATTTGTATTTAAGGATATCTCCCAGCAAAATAATAAAACTGTTCTTGACAAGCCTATAACTACTACATATGACAATATATTTCAACTTCTTAATCTTGATAAAACAAAAGAGTGGGAGTATGCATATATGCAATTCACAAAAGCACTCCAAAATCCTACTATGACAGAAGAGCTATCAAAAGAATTTCTCAAACTATCTAAAAAAATAGCAGATAAAATTGTCAATATGCCTATGAAATATACGGGTAAAGATGAGTATGAATTTTTCACTCCAGATAGAAATAAATTTGGATCAATTAAACTTGCCAATAATGAGATGTATAACTCTAGTTTTGTAGTGAGTGATTTTGGATATTTTTCTATATCTCAGCAGCACTATAATATCTTCCACTATCTTGGTCAAACACTTTATGGCACATCAACTATTATGACAAAGTGGAAACAGAAGACTAACTCATTAAATTCTAACCAAGAGACCATTAAGGATATCATCGAGAAACTATCAAGCGATACTCTTGAGATAAGAGAGACAGCATCCATCAGGAAAATACTAAGCCAAGAAAAAGAGTGCATCTGGTCGGGAAAAGAGCTAAAAGGAAATAACTATGATGTAGATCATGTACTGCCATTTTCAATTTGGTTCAACAACGACTTATGGAATATGTTGCCAACATATTGTATAGTTTATAGAGGGTAATCTAAAAGTGTATCTATGCTAAAATACAAATAAGAAAAATCCAAAGGGTTGGTAATGGCTTTTAAATATAAAAATGGGAAGGTTATTCAAGTGTCTATGCCTCATATAAGGGGAAAAGATGCAAAGAAAATGTTAAATGCAAAAGTACCAAAAGATTTTGTTATAGAATAAGAAGTGAAAATTTGTCACAGAAGAAGCACTATAAATATATATGCCATACACATTTACACCTTGCATAGTTCATATTTCTATTTTATAAAAAGTATAGTTTCAAAAAATCAGTAAATATACACCCACAGTTTATAATAGGAACAAAACTAAAACTATTATTTGTTACCAGAAGGTATTCTCCTTCCAAGTAGTTGGTTAATTTCAAATTACCATATTTCAATCACTCTGAAATAGTATATACATTTTCAAGTAGTTCTTTAATACTTTTTAGGATTAGCTGTTAGCACTACATTTGTTTCATCATCTAGCATTGTTGCTAGTCTTATAACATCTGTAAGATGTTTCTTGGCATCAGGATGATTATCTTTTAAAATTTATCTATGTAACTATAAACATGTTAGTGATATTAAATATATGTTACATTGAATATTATTTGAGTTAGTTCGTATATCTAATTATTCTTCACTCTCATCCTATATTAAAATAAAAAACTTTACTGATTTTTCTCAATTTAGAATTTAATATATATGATTAAATAGAGTTTAAGATTCTTTCTATTAGAAGTCTTATCTTATTTACACTATAGAATAAATACAATACAACAATTAAGTACAATAGATATATCTAGCTTCTTATTTATGGTATAATATAAATAGAAAAACAATGGATTTAGGTATAAGTATGAATTTAAAAGAAGAAATTGGGCAAATTATCAAAAATCGAAGAAAAGAATTAAATATAGAACAAACTGACCTTCAGGATTATGCACAAATTGGTTCAACGACACTATCTAAACTTGAGATGGGTAAACTAAATATTACAATAAATAATTTAGAAAAAATCACTGAAGTTTTAGGGCTTGAGCTAATCATAAAAGTTAAAGAAAAGATATAAATAAATGAAATCAGCTAAAATCCTACGAAACAGTCAAGAAGTTGGAACTCTTACTAAACTTGATGACAATACTTACACATTTCAATATTTCCAAACATACTTAGATAATCCTCAATCCAAGAATATTGCTGTTAATTTTCCTCTGCAAGCAGAAAAATTCAGATCTCCATATCTATTTGCTTTTTTCTTTAACATGCTATCAGAAGGTAATGTTAAAAAGGCACAATGTAGAAATATGAAGATAGATGAAGATGATAGTTTTACAAGACTGCTTAAGACAGCACAAGATGATGTGATAGGCTCTATTACAGTTGAGGAGATACTATGAAATGCTATAGTTGCCTAAAGACTATTAATTCTGGTTCTTACTGCACACCATGTTTAAAGTCTCTATTTAATGGTAGAAAAATAAAACCTTTAGACTTTGATAAAACAGAATTTTATGAGATAAAAAAGCAGATGACCAACCGAATATCATTATCTGGTGTACAAGATAAAATATCTCTTACTTATGGAAATAATAATGATTTAGTTCCTACTGAGACAGATGGAAGATTTATTTTAAAACCAATACCACTGATACATGATAGTGCAATTAACTTAGAAGATATAGCAGCGAATGAACATCTAAGTATGCAAATATCATCTCAAATATTTAAAATACCTACAGCATTAAATGGACTTATTGAATTCAAAGATGGTGAACTAGCTTATATCACTAAACGGTTTGACTACTCTATCAGTTCTTCTCAAAATAAGATTATTAAATTGGATCAAGAGGATTTTGCTTCTGTTCTTTCATACACAAAAGAATCTAAGGGTAATGACTATAAATATGAATCGAGTTATGAGGAGTGCGCTAATGGCATCAAAAAATTTGTTGCCGCTCACATTCCTGCAATAGAGGATTTTTATAAAAGAGTTATATTAAACTATCTAATAGGAAATGGTGATGCTCACTTGAAGAACTTCTCTCTTATTAGAGAAGCTGATAGACTTGATTACTCTTTATCTCCAAACTATGATATTTTATTTACTAAGTATCATCTTCCAGAAGAAAATGGTATATCTGGTCTTGATTTATTTAAAGAGCATGAAACAGAAGCCTTTGGAGCTATGGGTTATTATACTTTACAAGATTTTGAAGAGTTTGCAAAGATGATAGGTATATCAGATAGAAGACTTATCAAAATATTTAACGATATTCTTCGCTCTACAGATAAAGTATATAACTTAATTGAACAATCCTATCTAAGTCCTAATGCAAAAATAGAATATGCAAAAAATTATAAAATAAGATTAGAGAAGTGTTTATGTTATAGTATTGAAGCTTATCCCTTTAAGGGGATTACTCAAGATACTATAACAAAGATATTATTGAGTATTTCATAGATTACTGAAAGTAACAAGAGTGTAAAAACTCTCTTTATAACATATATGAATGTATTTTTTGCGGTAAAGGTTGCGGTAATAAGAAATATTATTTTTAAGATAGCACCTATTTAAGGGGTTTTATATTAGTATATGAATCTCTGAGGGTCCACCACTTATCACTTACAAACTCCTATTTTACTGTTAATATTTTTAATATGCACCGATCTGCTTTATCGTGTATAGAAATTTATTTTATTTGCTATACTTCCATCAATAAAAGATGATTTAAGTTATATTTTAGTT
>WFNM01000112.1 GCA_015488615.1 Sulfurimonas sp. | reverse complement strand
TCTTCTAGTGAGAGTTTTTGCACTAATGCCATTAAGACTCGGATAACTCCTGCATGAGTGACTACTAACACGGAGTCATAAGGTTTTAAAGCTAAGTTCTTTAAAAAAAATTCCTCTACTCTTGCGACATAAAGCTCATAATCTTCGCCATCTAAGGCATAAATCCACTGCAAAAAGTCTTCATATTCTATCTCGCCCTCAGCAATGATGGTATCAAAGGTTTTTCCCTCATGTTTGCCCCATGACTTCTCTCTTAAAAGTTCAGTATAGATGGTGTTTGTTGCTTGAGAAAAGGGTGCTAGTGTTGCTCGTGTGCGTTTGAGGTCTGAGCAGTAGACTCTGTCAAAATGTTTGTTTGTAAACAGCTCTGCGAGTTTTTTTGCATCTGCTTCGCCCTTTTTTGAAAGTCCTATATCTATATGTCCATTATAACACTTATGATAAGCCTCATCTACCTCTGTATGTCTTACTAACGTTATCTTCATGTTAGTCCAAAGAGTACAACATTTAGAAGTAAAAGCTCAATGACTTCGATATTAAACCCGTAAATATCGCCAGTAAATCCGCCATAGCGTTTGATGAAAAATCTTTTTATAAGTAGCATTGCAACAAACGCCACTCCTAGAAGTAAAAAGCTATGAAAAAATGCGATAAGTACAAGAGAGTAAAGAGTTGCTACAGCTAGTTGTGCTGCCGTGAACTCCTCCTTAGCAAGAGTACTCATCCCTTGTTTACTCACATAAGGGAAAAAGTATATCTCAAAAACAACTACTAAACGCGGGATAAGTAGAATAATAGGAAGGAGATAGAACTGCTCAAACACAGCTAAAGAAGATGCTTTAAGGATAAGAAAACTCCCACCAAAGAGCATTCCCATACCACCATTATGAGGATCTTTCATCACTTCTAGTGCTCTCTCTTTTGGGACATAAAGCCCATCTATTGTGTCACAAAAACCATCAAGGTGCAAAGCTCCCGTGAGAAGAACCCATAGAGCAAAGAGTATAATGCCAAGATGTGCTGCTGGAAGATAAGGTGTGAGAATCTCATAAACGCCATAGAGCAGACTTCCTAGCAAAAAACCTACAAGAGGATAACTCATCACGCCATAGCCGTTGATACCCTTATAAAAGTTATGTACTCTAAAAAAGGGAAGTGTTGTGAGCATCGAAACAGCTAGAGCGAAACCACTAAAAAGTTTTTTCATTTGATGCGACTCGCTATACCGGCAATAGTATGATAGACCTCATCACACTCCGAGGCTATAAATTGCGAAAGTTTTCCGCTGATGTTGACAAACTCTCGAGCCAGAGCATTCTCTGAGACTACACTCGCCCCTACATCATTCAAAACAAAAACTATATCCTGCTTAAGAGCTAAAACTTTTTGTATCTCAGAAAGTATATCTTCATAACTCTTTTGATGATAGAGCATATTGTTTATCCACATACTCACACACTCCACTAAGACGACACTTTCTTGCTTAGCTATTATATTTGCTAAAGAGAGTGGCTCTTCAACTGTTACAAAATCAGACTTTCGATTTTGCTTATGTAGCTCTATCTTCTCTAGCATCTCTACATCTATAAACTCTGTAGTTGCCAAGTAAATAGGCTTCTGTTTTGCTAAACTGAGGGTGTACTTTTCGGCTTGAGCAGATTTACCACTCTTGATGCCACCTATAAATAGTGTTTTCATAACGAAATTATAGCGACACTCTCGTAATTTTCGCTATGATTAGACTATAAATTTTATAAAGGGAAAAAATGTTAAGTATCTCATCTTTTTTACAACTCTTAAAAGAGTCCTTTCGTGACCTCTTACCTATCATACTTGTTATCATGTTTTTCCAACTTGCTATCATTCAAAGTGTCCCAGAGAACTGGCTCTCTACAGCCATAGGTTTAGCCATAGTTGGTGTCGGTCTTGCTGTATTTTTACTCGGTCTTGAGGTAGGTATATTCCCAGTTGGGGAGGGTCTAGCATCTGACTTTGCAAAAAAAGGCTCTACGAAGTGGATAATTATTTTTGCTTTTATGATTGGTTTTGGTACAACTATTGCTGAGCCTGCACTCATTGTTATCGCCCAAAAAGCAGCAAGTATCAGTGCTGGTCGTATTGATGCTAATACTCTCAGAGGTGTAGTAGCATTTAGTGTCGGTTTCGCCATTGTTCTTGGTGTTTGGCGTATCATTAAAGGGCATCCTATTCATTACTATATCATCTCCGGCTATATCATAGTTGTGAGTGTTACAATATTTGCACCTCGTGAGATTATTGGGCTTGCTTATGACCTTGGTGGAGTAACTACTTCTACGGTTACTGTACCACTTGTAGCCGCACTCGGTATAGGTCTAGCTTCTACGATAAAAGGTCGAAATCCTGTCCTTGATGGCTTTGGTCTTATCGCATTTGCTTCACTCACACCGATGATATTTGTCCAGTTCTATGGTATCATCGTTTACAATTTTGTTGAGCCATCAGATATCATTCATATCGCACCTATTACAGAGGCAGTTGCTGTAGACAATGCCGTCTCGTTTGACTTTAATATTGTAGATATTCTTAAGGGTCTCTTTGGTGTGATGATGGATGTTCTACCTATCTTGGCAGTTATATTCTTCTTTCAGTACATCATACTCAAAAAACCTATAGAAAACCTCAAAAATGTCATCATCGGTTTTGCTCTAGTTATCTTAGGGCTTGATGCATTTATAGTCGGACTAGAGATGGGACTCTTCTCTGTTGGTGAAACTATGGCACTAGAGCTCACGAAGTACAATAACAACTTTATCATCTACTCTTTTGGTTTTCTTATAGGTTTCTCTACAACCATGGCAGAACCTTCACTTACTGCTATTGCTAGGAAGGCGAAAGAGATAAGTGATGGCAGAATAAATGACTTTATATTGCGTTTGTTTGTCGCTCTTGGAGTGGCGATAGGTATCTCTCTTGGTGCTTATCGTATCGTTGTTGGAGGTGAGATAGTCTACTACATCATGGCTGGGTATATGCTCGTTATTGCCCTTACATTTATAGCACCAAAGTATATCATTCCTATCGCTTATGATAGTGGTGGAGTGACGACTTCTACGATAACTGTACCACTAGTAGCAGCGCTCGGTCTTGGTCTTGCGACAAATATACCAGGTCGAAACCCTCTTATAGATGGCTTTGGACTTATCGCATTTGCTTCGCTTTTTCCTATGATTACCGTTATGCTTTACGGTATCATCACCGAGAAAATGGGTGTCAAAGGTGAGCATGAAAAAGAGCAAATCCATATGAATGAACTCCGTCATGCCATCGAAGATGTTCACAATATGGATCTCTCTACAATCAATATTTATGGTACAGACAAACGCCACTCTTATGATATGCCATTTTCTGCCGTGCATATTATAGTACCCTCTCAAAAGGAAAAAGTAGCACTTATAGCTGCTCGTGATGCAGGTGCTCGTGGTGTCACTATAACAAAAGCACATGGATTAGGACTGAAGAAGCTAGAAAACCTTTTTGACAGACTTCATGAAGGTGAAACTGATTCTCAATTAATGTTCATTACACAGGCAAAGAATGTAGATGCAATAATAAAAGCAATAGTTGATAAGTTAGATATTACAGGAGAAGGTGCAGGAATAGCATACTCACACCCTATCTCTCATCTTAAAGGGCTAACACTTAAACTGAATGATTTATAGTTAAAGCGGTAGAAGATTAAGAGATAAAATCGATTTACCGATGTAGAGTTAATGAATAATGATGATTTTTTAAACTATAGTAACTCGCTATAGTCGTACTTAATAGGGTCTATATAGAGTTTACTTCCTACAGTAATGATTCTCTCATCACTACTCGCTTTTTTCATAAATTTTTTTTGAATCTTTGCACTTTTTTTCCCTGATAACTTTTTATTTTTAAGATATTTTTTCAGTGAAATAAGCTCTGATGCTTCTTCTACTTCAACTATCTCAACAGTATCTGTTATCTCTTCTTTTACATTCTCTGGTGCTTGAGTGAGCATAAACTGTGTTGCTAAAGTGTTGAGAACCTGCTTGAGTTGAGCATCTTTATCTTTATATATCTGCTCTATCTTTTGACGTTCTTCTATGAGCATCTGCTCTTTTTGGTCTCTAAGGCTTTGTGTCTCACCCTCAAGCTTTTCTACTCTTGCTTGAAGTTTATTGTTTTGCTCTTGGAGGAGTTTATAGTAGCGTTCATCATTACTAGTGTTTCTTTGTGCTGGTGTTGCTTTTGCTCTTGGCTTGACAACTTTTGCATCACCTACTTTTACAAGCTTCACTCCCTCTTCTACTACGACCTCTAAAGAACCACGACGTATACGGTTGTGAATAGCCTCTTTAGAAACACCAAAATGTTTTGCTGCAGCTTCTATTGTTAACTTTTTCATGACTATCTCATATTTTCAAAAACTAAAGGTGCATCCCACTCGCCCTCACGAACCATCTTCATAACCTTTTGCAGTTCATCAAGTTTAGCACCTTTAACACGGATACTATCACCCTCAATGTTAGCAGTAACCTTGAGTTTCATCTTCTTAATATCTGCAGTGATTTTCTTCGCCTCTTTAGACTCAATGTAATCAACCACCTTAAAAGTCATCTTTCTGTTACCACCGCTAGAGTCCTCAACTTTGAGCTCTTCTAGTACCTTTGAAGAGAGGTTTTGTTTGAGAAACTTCGCTATCACGATGTCTTTAAGTGCATCAAGTTTGTTATCAGATGAAGCGATAAGCACTAAAGTCTTTGCCTTTTCGTTAAAAGTCACTTCAAAAGTAGTTCCCTTAAAGTCATAACGGTTAGAGACTTCTCTGTCCACTAAGTTTATTGCATTTTTAAAGTTCTGCATATCTATTTTTGCTGTTATATCAAATGAGTGTTCTTTTGCCATCTTTTTTCCTCTGCTTAATTGTATCTGTTATTATAACACATTTTGTTTGTTAGTGAATATATATTCCATACCGACTGAAGTCGGTGTTACGGCGACTTTCTGGTTCCCATATTGTATATGGAAACGAGAGATGGCGACTGTAACACCGGTTTTAACCGGTACCTTTCACTCTCTTAAAACACTGGACTTCCATCAAATGAACCAAATCCACCACCAAAACTGCCGAAGTTTGGATCCATAAAACCATACTGTGCTGACTTCATACGAAGCTTTTCTATATCTGCCTTACTTGAGATGTTTTGCGGGCAAACTACTGTACAGTTGTTACACAGAGTACAATCCCAGATGCCATCAGTCTGAATATCTGTCGATTTTTGCTCTTGCTCAGACTCACGTTTATCACTCACATATTTCCAAACACGTGTGAGTGC
>WFNM01000111.1 GCA_015488615.1 Sulfurimonas sp. | reverse complement strand
AATAAAAAAGGAGCGGCGTTTGCATTCTCTAAGATTGATACAAATACACCAGAGACAAAAGCCCTTATGGATTCAATATGGAAAGGAGATTTCTTTGGTTTAACGCCTTATCATGTGAGCTACTTCTTTCCATTTTCTATGGCAAATAGCAAATACCCTCGAATATCAGAGAATAAAAATCCAAATGCAGCACTTATTACTCCCTTAGAAAGGAAGTATAGTAAATACGGAAAAATAGAAGCTGAATTTCAAATTAGTTTTAAAAAGCAAATCAGTTATAATTTCTTTGGCTGGAATGAATTTATATTTGCAGCATATACACAAACAGTCTTTTGGCAACTTTATCAAAGGTCAGCACCATTTCGAGAAACAAACTACAAACCTGAAATTTATTTATCAATTCCTTCTTCTGCCTATTTTGATGAACATTATGGACTCAAAGCTGTGAGATATGGCTTTCTACATGATTCAAATGGACAAGATGGTTACCGTTCACGTTCTTGGAATCGCTTATATGTTAAGTGGCTTTGGCAGTGGAAAAATCTTTTCATAGCCTCAAAAGTTTGGTATAGAATACCTGAAAAACAGAAGTCATATGCTTATTATCATGGCAATGGAGTTGAAGCTGATGGCACACCAACAGATCCACATCAAGTAGGTGATGATAATCCACATATAGAAGATTATTTTGGCTATGGCGATTTAAATTTGCACTATCTTTACGGGGAAAGTCAGTTCTCCTCACTTTTTCGCTATAACTTTGGAGCAGGTGGGACACAAAGGGGTGCAGTAGAATTTAGTTGGTCTTATCCATTCCTTTACTCAAAAAATATGTTTTGGTATACAAATTTTTTTAGCGGCTATGGTGAGAGTCTTATCGACTATGACCGATCTGTTACCAAAGTATCTTTCGGGTTTTCCTTTTCAAGAGCACTATTTTAATCGTATCATTTATTATAAATATAATTTCCATTTATAGTATATTTAATATATTATGCTATAATGTTGCCTATGGAAACTAAAATAATACACTTTTTCCGTTCCGTCTATTTCCTTTATTACGATGGTTTTATTAATATGAAGGTTGGAAAAACTCTCTGGCTACTTATAGCTATAAAACTTTTTGTTATGTTTGCCATTTTAAAATGGCTTTTCTTTCCAGATGTATTACAAGAGCGATTTGACAATGATGCACAAAGAGGTCAATACATCTTACAACAATTAACACAGGAGAAATAATCTTATGGAACATACCGATTTACTCGTTGATTGGTCACGTGCTCAGTTTGCTCTTACTGCACTCTATCACTGGCTTTTCGTACCTCTTACACTTGGACTTACTTTTATAGTCGCAATTATGGAGACTATTTATGTCAAAACTGGTGATCCAAAATGGAAAACTACAACAAAATATTGGATGGGACTTTTAGCTATTAACTTTGCTATTGGTCTTGCGACTGGAATTATTATGGAGTTTGAGTTTGGTACAAACTGGTCAAACTACTCATGGATTGTTGGGGATATTTTTGGTGCGCCTCTTGCTATTGAAGGGCTTATGGCATTTTTTATGGAGTCAACATTTTTCGCTGTCATGTTCTTTGGTTGGGAGAAGGTAAGCAAGAAAATGCACCTGACTTCTACATGGCTAGTTGCAATTGGATCTAACCTCTCTGCGCTTTGGATCCTTATAGCAAATGGTTGGATGCAACACCCTGTAGGAATGCACTTTAATCCAGATACAGCAAGAAATGAGATGCAAAATTTTTCTGAGGTTATCTTTAATCCAAATGCAGTGAGTAAGTTTTTACATACTGTAAGTAGTGGTTATGTGCTAGCTTCACTTTTTGTCCTTGGAATTAGTGCTTGGTATATGCTCAAAAAAAGAGATATAGCTTTTGCTAGAAGAAGTGCTATAGTAGCTTCTAGTTTTGGTCTTATTGCCTCTTTGTATCTTGTGACAACTGGTGATCAATCTGCACATGATGTAGCACTTACACAGCCTATGAAACTTGCAGCGATGGAAGGACTTTATGATGGTGAGAAGAGAGCGGGTATTATCGCATTTGGAGTATTAAATAGTGCGAAAACAATTAGTAATGATTTAGATCCATTTATCGCTAGTGTTGAGATTCCAGGTGCTCTTTCATTCCTTGGCTACCATAATATAAATGCATTTGTTCCAGGTATAAATGACCTTATGAATGGGAATAATAAACGTGGAATTATTTCTATACCAGAGAAAATGAAACTGGGAAAAATTGCAGTTGCTTCTCTAGGTGCCTATAAAAATTTCAAAAAAGCGAAGGATACAGAACATGCGGCAGAAGCACTTAAGGTGTTTCAAGCACATCAAAAGTATATGGGATATGGTTATCTAAAAAAACCAGAGGATGCAGTTCCTAGTATAGCTCTCTCTTTTTATAGCTTTCATACTATGGTAGGTTTAGGTTCATGGTTTATAATTCTTTTCATTATTTCTCTTTACTATACGATGACACATGAAATGCACAATAAACGTTGGTTACAGTATCTTGCACTATTTACTATTCCTTTTGGATATGTAGCACAAGAGGCTGGATGGATTACAGCAGAAGCTGGACGTCAACCTTGGGCTATTCAAGATCTACTTCCAGTAGGTATGGCTACTTCAAATGTGGCAACAACAAGTGTTATGATTACTTTTTGGCTTTTTGCAGTGCTCTTTACAGGATTACTTATCGCTGAAGTGAAGATTATGCTAACACAAATAAAATCTGGACCGGAGGGACATTAGTATGTTTGATTTACTAACTCTACAAGAGTATTGGTGGTTTTTAGTTAGTGTTATAGGGGCACTTTTTGTCTTTATGACTTTTGTGCAAGGTGGTCAAACACTTCTCTATAGACTTGGACATTCTGAGGATGAAAGGGATTTACTTATCAACTCTCTTGGACGTAAATGGGAGCTTGCATTTACTCTGCTTGTTATGTTTGGTGGTGCTCTTTTTGCTGCCTTTCCTCTCTTTTATGCAGTAAGTTTTGGTGGTGCTTACTATGTTTGGATGGCAATACTTTTCTGTTTTATAATTCAGGCAGTAGCGTATGAGTATAGAAAAAAACCAAATAACCTTTATGGGAAGAGGTTTTATGAAAACTTACTTTACATCAATGGTTCACTTGGTATTTTTTTAATAGGTGTTGCCCTTGCTACACTTTATAGTGGTGGAAATTTTATAGTTAATGACTCACACCTTTCTCATTGGACACTTGCAAGTTATGGTTTAGAAGCACTTCTTAACCCTTTTAATGTGGCATTTGGACTTATGATTGTTTTTCTTTCACGAGTTCAAGGAGCACTCTATTTTCTTAACTCATTAGATGCACCAGAACTTACGAAGAGAATAAAGAAGATAGTAATTATAAACTTTCTTATGTTTTTAGGGCTATTTTTATATGTTCTAGCAACTATTCTTTTTGCAGAAGGTCTTGTTTATAATCCTGATACTTTAATAGTAACAGTCAAGAGTATGAAATTTTTACATAGTTTTATGGAGATGCCACAACTTGCTATTTCTCTACTTATTGGTGTACTTTCTTTACTCTATGGTGTTTATATTGCAGTACAAAAAAATGCACAAAATGCTATTTGGTTTACAGGTTTTGGTACTATAGTTGCTGTGGCAACTTTACTCTTTGTTTTAGGAGTGCATAACTCAGTTTACTATCCATCTTTGGTAGATTTACAGAGTTCACTTACTATTGCAAATAGTTCTGGAACACACTATACATTAAGCATTATGGCAGTTGTCTCTTTACTTGTTCCAGTTGTTGGGGTTTATGTGGTATATGTATGGCGTTCAATGGATAAAACAAAATTAACAATAGATGAAGTCAAGTCTGACTCACATCATTACTAGGAGTTTTTATGGAATATTTAAGCGAAATTATCTGGTATCTAAGCTGGCCTGTAGTTGTCTTTGTGGGACTAAAGTTTACTCAGGTAAACTTGCACCACTATCAAAAAATGGAAAGACTTGAAGAGCTTGAAGCTCTTCATTTAGAGGGAAAATTAGGAAAATAGTTTTATATTAGACACTCGTGTAGTGTCACTCTAGCTACACCTCTCCTGAGGTGTAGTTCTATATCTATCATAATTTTTCTTACAAAAATACAACACCCTTATCTTCTATCTTCATTATCTTATCACAATACTCTAACATTCTATCATCATGAGTGACCATAACGATGGCTACATCTTGCTCTAGGGCTATTTTTTTGAGCATTTTTACAACAGCTACTGAACGGTTCATATCTAGTGCTGCTGTTGGTTCATCTGCTAGGATGATTTCTGGATTATTCATAAGTGCTCTTGCGATGGCGACTCTCTGGTTTTGTCCACCACTGAGTTGGCTTGGCATGGCGTTTTCTTTGTCAGCTATATCGAAGTAGTTTAGGAGTTCTTT
>WFNM01000110.1 GCA_015488615.1 Sulfurimonas sp. | reverse complement strand
GATGCAGTTCTTAAAGTATCTAAGTTTACTCACTCTTACCCACACTGCTGGCGTTCACATACTCCACTTATCTTCCGTGCAACTAGACAGTGGTTTATCTCTGTAGATGGTACACCTGAAGGTCAAAATGAAACACTTAGAGAGAATGCTCTTAGTGAAGTAGAAAAGACAATGTTTATCCCTGAGAGTGGTCGTAAACGCCTTACTTCTATGGTTGAGAATCGTCCTGACTGGTGTATCTCTCGCCAACGTGACTGGGGAGTGCCTATCGCATTTTTCAGAGTAAAAGCTACTGGCGAAGTTATCTTCGATGAGAAAGTTTTAAACTATGTTGCTATGATATTTGAAATGCAAGGAAGTGATGCTTGGTACTCTATGCCAACAGAGATGCTTCTCTACCCTGGTGCTGGTTACAAAGCTGATGAAGTAGAAAAAGTAACAGATATCCTAGATGTATGGTTTGACTCTGGTTCTACTTGGAACTCTGTACTTAAGTCTCGTAACTACGATGCTGGTGAGTATGAGGCTGACCTCTATGTAGAGGGTTCAGATCAACACCGCGGTTGGTTCCAGTCTTCTCTTTTCCTCTCATGTGCTGTTGAGCATAAAGCCCCATATAAGGGTGTTTTAACTCACGGATTTACTGTAGATGACAAGGGCGAGAAGATGTCTAAGTCTAAGGGTAATGTTATCGCTCCAGAGAAAGTGCTCAAAGAGTACGGAAGTGAGATACTTCGCCTATGGGTAGCATCTTCTGATTACCAAGGTGATCTTAAAATTTCTCAAGGAATCCTAAAGCAGATCTCCGAGAACTACCGTAAGCTTAGAAATACTTTTAGAATTATGCTTGCAAATATCAATGACCTTGAGACACTTACATCATATGAAGAGATGGGTGCACTTGATAAGTGGATTTTAAATGTAGCAACAGAGGTTCTTGGTGATGTTCATAAATCATTCGCAGAGTATGACTTCGTAAATGGTATGAATAGACTTAACAACTTCATCGCAAATGAGTTAAGCGGTATGTATATCGACATGACAAAAGACAATCTTTACTGTAATGCACAAGATTCTAAGCGCCGTCGTGCTTCACAGAGTGCAATGGCTCAGATAACGAGAACACTTCTTCTTATCATGGCTCCAGTGCTTACATACACTACTGATGAAATTGTTGGGCATGCTCCAAAAGTCATCAAAGGTGATGTTGAGTCTATCTTCGATCTAGTTTATACTCCACTAAGTGCTGGTGAAACTGCATTTGACGCGGACTATATGACAAAAGCTCGTGAAGGTTTTGGTTCTGTTGTTGATGGGCTTAAAAAAGAGAAAACTATTAAAAGTACTCTTGAGTTAGTTATCTACACTGAATCAAAAACTGCTCTTGATATGGAAGCTACTGATGCTGAAGATTGGTTTGTTGTCTCTGGTGTTTTTGAAGATAAAACAGAAGAAGAAATTCTTGGAAGCTTCAAAGTTGATGATGACACCTTTAGCATAGCAAAAGCAACTGCTCACAAATGCCCTAGATGTTGGAAGTTTCAAGCTGAACAAGAAGAGTGTACATGTAAACGTTGTGAAGATGTGGTTAGTGCCTAACTTCTCTGAACCTGTCTCTTTTACTTTTATTGGCATTTCCATAGCTCTTATATTTGTAGCTATAGGGATCGGAATCTTTTTAGTGAAGCGATTTAAATAGCTATTGATAAAATTGAAGTGATTGATATATTTTCTGCTATGTTTCTGCTCATATAGTTATAAATAACTATTATGAGCTTATCTTTAAGAAATAGCTGAAAAGGAAGAACTTAGTCTTCAAAATGAAAGTGTTTCTTTAAGTCTGACATATAGAGCAGTACTGGAACAATGATTAGCGAAGCGATTACAGCGGCTACTGTTCCAAAAATTAAAGAGACACCAAGTCCACCAAATACGGCATCTTGTGCAAGCAGTGTAGAGGCTAGTATAATAGCTACAGCAGTAAGAAAAATAGGTTTTGATCTTGTTGCTGTTGCATGGGCTATTGCCTTTGCTTTTGGCATCTTCTTCTCTTGCATTAATGATTTTGTAAAATCAATTAAAAGTAAAGAGTTCCGTGAACTAATTCCAATAAGAGCAATAAAACCAATAAGAGATGTTGCAGTAAGGAAAAAAGTACCTACTGTAAATAAGTTCATAATATAATGCCCAAATATTACACCAATAATTGATAAAAAAGAACCTAAAAGAATAATACCGCTTAGTGCATAACTTTTATAATAAATAACCATCAAGAGAAAAATAAGTATAAGTGCTGCAATAAAAGCAGCACCAAGATCTACAAAAGTATCCATAGTGACTTTCATTTCACCATCCCAAACAAGATTATAAACTTCGTGAGTCTTTTTATCTTTTATATTGAGATTAAAAAGTCCTACTTTCTTTATATCATATTCTTTACTAAATTCCTTAATGATCATCTTTCTTGCAGCAATCAATGGATAGACCTGAGATACCATATCAGTTTCAGCTAACACATTTGTCATATGATGTAAATTTTTCGTCATAATCATTGGGTTTGACTTGACAGCTTCTATAGTTACTAACTCAGTAACCGGTATCATATAGCCTTTTTTATTCATCAATTTAAGTGAAGCTAATTTTACTGAAATAGCATCAATATCTTTTTTTATAAACCTTTTAGAATCTTGAGAAAGAGAGAGATAAATTGGTACTTGATCATTATACTTAGCTGAATTCTTTACAGCTATTTTCATTCCTTCAAATGAAAGATATAAAATATTATTAAGCTGTTTCAAGCTTACACCTGATTTTGCCGCTTTAGTACTATTTACTTTAAGCTCATAGCTTGTGTAAATTGTATCTTCCATAATATCTATATCTACTAAACCTCTTGTTTTCTGAAATATTTTTTCTATTTTTGTAGCAACTCTACGAATACCTTCACTACTATTTCCATACACTTCCATCACAATTGCTGCTAATGTTGGAGGACCTGCTGGTGGTTCGACAAAGGATATCTTTGTATGAGGGTAAATTTTCTCACAATTACTCTGAATAATAGGACGAATTCTTTGAACCATAAGGTATGAAGGTTCTTTTCTATGATGTTTTTTTGTAATATTCACTACTATTTCTGCTACATTTTCAGCATTTTTAAACTGACTGCCCTTAATAAGACCTGCAAAGTCAAGAGGAGAACCCATACCTAAAAAAACTTCCGTATCAAGAACATTTTTCTCTTTAACCATGTAAGAACTCACACAAGATGTCACTGCCGAAGTCTGTTCTATTGAGCTTCCTTGAGCTAGATTAACATAAATATTAAAAGTATCATTATTTTTTCCAGGAAGCATCTTAGCAAGAACAACCTCATAAGGAGCAACCATTAAAATAGAGACTACCAATGCAATAAATGTCCCAATAAGTACTATCCTTCGTTGTAGTTTACTTTGAATACCATTAAAGACAAATCCTTCAAATTTTTTAAACATTATTTTTCTCCTTTTGAATGGTCTGGACGTTTTAAGAGTCTTAGTGCTAAATAGGGTGTAAATATATAAGCTACAAAGAGTGAAGCTATCAGTGCGACAGGAACATTTTCAGGAATAGGTTTCATAAACTGTCCCATCATTCCCCCAACAAATGCCATAGGCACCATAGTCATGATAATAGCTAAAGTTGCGATGTTAGTCGGTGCACCGATCTCATCTGTAGCACGAACCATTAACTCAGCATCTTCTTCATGTGCTGACTCAGGAGAGTGATAGTGTCTATGAATATTTTCTATCACAATGATAGCAGCATCTACTAAAAGACCTAAAGAGAGCAAAAATGCAAAAAGTGTAATTCGGTTGATTGTTTGACCGGTTAAATATGCTATAAAAAGTGTAATCGACAAAATTGCAGGTACAGTAAAGGTAACAATCAAAGACTCTCTCCAACCAAGTACAAATATTAGTAAAACAGCAATAATAATAATTGATATAACAAGGTGCTTAACTAGTTCATTTACTGCTTCATCCGCACGTTGTCCATCATTACGAGTAATAACATAAGAGATACCCTCTTTCTTCAGTGCTTCTTTGTAAGTCTCGAGCTCTTTTTTTACCTCATCAGCGATAATAACTGCATTCGTCCCTTGCAGTTTAGATACAGTAAGTGTAACTTGATCTTCAAAGTTTGAAAACTTACCATCTTTTCCTCTTTTAGCAATAAGTGCTGATTGAAAGTTTTGAATATCATAAGAATTTTCTACCTTTGCTACTTGATATAAGTAAATTGGTGATCCCATATATTGTGCAACTATAATATTTCCAATATCTTTTGCATTTTCTATTGCATTCTTAACACCAAGTATTACTAATTTATTATTTTTCGTTCTATTTTTAGTAGCAGGGACACTGTAAGCAAGCGCTTCCACTGCTTTCTTAATCTGTCCCATAGAGAGATTATACCCTGAAAGTTTATTAAGATTTACTTCTATATTAAACTGATGTTTATGTCCACCTTTTAGTTCAGTGACTGCTACATTTTTCAATCCATTTATATGGTATTGAATCTGCTTAACCTTATAATATAGTGCAGTTTTCCCCATCTTTTTGCTATTAGAATAAAAAGCAATAGAGACAATAGGGATATCTATATCAATATCAAGAGGCTTAATAATTGGTTTCATAGCACCTACAGGGAACATATCAGCATTTTGCATTATCTTATCATAGATTTTAAGATTTGCATTTTCTTTTGTTTGCCCAATAAAGAATGCAGCATTTACAATACCCACATTATCTATAGCCCTGCCATATATATTATCAACACCTTTAACCTCTTTAAGTTTTTCTTCAAGAGGCTTTACTATGATTTCTTCTATCTCCTTTGCACTAGCACCTGGAAGTGCCACTATCACAGTGGAACCGCTAACAATCATTTGAGGATTCTCTTCTCTTGGCATAATCGTTAAAGAGATGTAACCGATAACTAAAAGAGAAATACCTAAAATAACAGTCAAGGGGTTTTTTAAAAATATTTTTGCTAAATGTCCCGCAATATCTGTTGGTTTATACTTATGAGAATTCATATGTACTCCTTAGTTTATAGTGACAGTTGCATACATTCCAGGATATACAGACTTGTTATTGGTCTTAAAAGATATCTTTATTTTAAATGTATGTGTCATTGGATTTGAATTTGGAATAATCGCTGTAATTTTTCCTATTGTTCTTATACCTAGTGATGGAATTTTCACAAGTACTTTTTTTCCATGCTGAATACGCCCTAGATCACCCTCTGGTATTTCAGTGGAAATTTTTAAATCACTTAAATCTGAAAGAATAAATGCAGGCATTCCTGGCATCGCCATCTCTCCAACTTTGATATTTGTTGCAACTACGACAGCATTATTTGGAGCTTTGACATTGAGATATTCGTATTGATTTTCTACCTCTTGAAGTCTTGCTTTTGCAATATTTATCATATCTTCTAAGTTACTTGCTGCAAGTTGTAAGTTTTCTACTTCATATTCAGAGACCATATCTTTTGCAAGAAGTCTCTTATATCTACTAAGATTGAGTTTTACATTTGTATACTGATTTTCATACATTTGTAAACTTAACTCACTCTGACGTTTAGCAGAATCGATCTCTCGAGAATCAATAGTATAAAGAATTTGGTTTTTCTTTACTTTTTCTCCATCGCTAGCTTCTACATTAGTTACAAAACCCATAAATCTACTTGTAATCATTTTCTGATTGTCTGATATAACACTTCCTGAAAGTGTTAAAGCATCTGCAAAAAGTGAAGCACCTAGTGCCAAGATAAGTAATAGTTTTTTCATGTTATTTTCCTTCGTTTGCTAATTTTTCTAAAGCAAAGATTTTTTCATTGCGTTTATTCTTTGCTATTTGTAACTCTAGTACTTTTTGAATCTGTGCTGATTGTTTGATAATGACATCACTCATGGAAGTAAGTTTCTCTTTATATCTACCTTCATAATTTTTATATATTGTGTCAGCAAGTTTCAGCTCTTGTGTAAGACTTCTTATCTCATCATTACTACTTTTTATTTCAGTATGAATTTTAGCTAGTTTTAGAGAAATTCCTTCTTTTGCCAAAGCAACTTGTGACTGCATTTTAAGATTTTCTAGTTTCGCTTCTTCAATCTGTGCACTATCAATGCCACCACTAAAAAGATTCCATGTGAGCCTAGCTCCTAGTGTATAAGACTTGTGCTTATTCGCATCACCTAAAAATGTGTTATCTGCAGTAGCCACCTCTGCAAAAGCTCCTATAGTAGGATAATAGCTTGCGTCTTTAACACTGAGCATACTCCCTCTAACCACTAAACCAGATTCAGCTTCTTTGATATCTAAGTTTTGTGCCAAGACTTTTGTATCACTCAACTCCGGCATTACCACATCACTTTTAGGGAGAGTTATTGCACCCACCTTTTGATTTAACAAAAAACTTATATAGTGTAAAAGAAGTTCTTTGTTTGCTTTCATTTGTCCTAGTAAACGTACGACACTCCCTTTTTTTGCTTGTACTTCTAAAAGATCTACATGCTTTGCATAGCCAACTTCTATCATACTTTTAGTCATGCTTTCAAGTCTCTCAATATTTTCTACAATTTTATTAAGATTTGCGATAGAGCTTTCTAAAAGACGCATATTGTAGTAAGATTTTTTCAACTCAAATCTTTTTTCATTCAGCACTTTTGCTCTGTCTAATGATTTTATTTTTGTCATCTCTTTCATTATATCTGAGTAAGAGCTTAGTGCAAATCCTGTAAAAAGTGGTACTTCATATCTTAGTTTTGATTGGAAATAATTTCTATTACCTGGATAATTTAAATCATGTGGAGGTGTTGTATATGCACTTTCAGGAGGTGTTCCTCCATTTGCACCTGTTGCATTCATAAACTCTCTTGCTCCAAAATCACCAAAAGTAGCCTCACGAGAACTAAGCTTAAAGCCAAATACATTTCCAGCATCATTACTTCTTGAAATATCTTGGATAAAATCTAGTTTACCCCAGTTCTTTCCATTGACCTTTTTCTCTTTCTGTTTTGCTATACTCACATCAAAAGTAGCAGCTTTTATCTCTAAATTTTCTTTTTGTAAAATTGAATACGCTTCTTTCAATGTAGGTTTTTCTATAATACCTGCATTAAGCATAATAGTAAAACTTAGTATTATCATTATAATTTTCATAGTGTCACTCCTTTTATTAATTAAGCTATTATTATATTATATATTTGTTTAGATTAAGTCACAAAAATATCAAATATCTAAATTCTAAAGTTATTTTTAATTATAACTTAACATATCCTTGAAAATTCTTTCTGTCATTTTATATATATGCAAATTTGCTATAATAATATATGAATAGAATAATATGCGATATACACAATGCTGAACAAAATAGTCGAAAAACAATAGAGTTTCTAACTCAAAACAGCTCTTACTATTGGATTGCTGATTATCCTGTTGCCGTTGTTCATGAGAAAAATAGAATAGAAAATGCAACTACACTTACTGAACTAGAAGAGATAAACTATTTTGATGCAGAAGGTTTTTCAAAAAAGAGTTATACCCAACAAGAGATTAGATTATTAAAAAATACCTTCCCTGAAACTCTCAAAACAGTCTACTGTATCTGTTTAACAAAACAAGCAAAGGGTGAATATTTCTTTAGAGAAAAGTTTGAGCATGATCGTTGGAAAAAGATTCAAGATCAAACATTTAATATGGAAGCCTTTGTTGAGTCTTCAAAATTTAAAGATTCAGATAATAGTGAAATGATAGAGACGTGCCTACGAGATATCATGCGAAGTGCTAAAGAGATACCCTCCCTTAAAGCTATAGGTTTTGTCTGGATAGTAACACTTCCTAAAGATACAAAAGTAATTGATATTCTCGAACACTATTTTGGTAATAATCACATATTTATTGAAAAGGGTCGTAAGATTACTTATATTGCATGGGATGAACGACTTGCAAACATCAATATGAGACAGTTCGTTAATACTCCTTAAATATACATTTTGCTATAATCGCTCCAATTAATTAAACAGATAGGAAATTTAGTGATTACATTAAAAGAAGCTCTCACACTTAGCAAAGCAGAACTCCAAATATTTAAAGATGATTTAAAAACTCAAATCGAAGCAAATCCAGAACTTAATGCATATATAGATGTAAATAGTGCTGGAGATGGTGTTCCTATCGCTATCAAAGATAATATTCAAGTAAAAGATTGGTCTGTCACTTCAGGCTCAAATATCCTTCAAGGCTATATAGCACCATATAATGCGACTGTTATAAATAAGCTTACTAATGCAGGTCTCTCTGCATTTGGTCGAGTGAATATGGATGAGTTTGCTATGGGTTCGACTACAGAGTCTAGCTTTTATGGTAAAACACTTAACCCGATAAACGCTGAGTATGTACCAGGTGGAAGTTCTGGCGGATCTGCTGCTGCTGTTGGTGCTGGTCTTGCTATCGCTGCACTTGGAAGTGATACTGGTGGTTCTATTCGTCAACCTGCTGCGTTTTGTGGAATAGTAGGAATGAAACCTACTTATGGTCGCGTTTCGCGTTACGGTCTTGGGGCTTATGCTTCAAGCCTTGACCAAATAGGCCCAATGACACAAAATGTTGAAGATGCTGCCATCCTTTATGACATCATCAGTGGGAGTTGTGAAAAGGACTCTACAAATGCACAGAGAGATGAGAAGGTTGTTCCCTCTTTAAATGCAGAGAGAAAACTTACTATCGCTATACTTCCTAAATACTTAGAGAGTGCAAGCCAAGATGTAAAAGATGCCTATGCTAAAGCTATCGAAGCGCTCAAGTCTCAGGGTCACACTATAGTAGAACACGAGATGCTCGATGCAAAATTTGACATCTCTGCTTACTATATCACGGCAACGGCGGAAGCGACAACAAACCTCGCTCGTTATGATGGCATACGTTATGGTAACCGTGTTGATGGTAAAAACCTTGAAGAGACTTTCATCAAGACTCGTAGTGAAGGTTTTGGCGATGAAGTCAAACGCCGTATCATGCTTGGAAACTTTGTACTTTCTAGTGGATACTATGAAGCTTACTATGTCAAAGCACAGAAGACTCGTCATATTATCAAAGATGCTTATGCGAAGATTTTTGAGGAGGTTGATCTTATCCTTTCTCCTATCGCTCCGGGTGTAGCACCTAAGTTTGGAGAGTTGTCTAAGCCTATGGATATGTACCTTAGCGATATCTATTCTATCTCTGTAAACCTCGCCGGACTCCCTGCTCTCTCTCTTCCTATCATGAAAAATGCAGATGGCATGCCTGTAGGGCTTCAGCTTATCGCTCCTGCGTTTGATGAGCAGACTCTCTTTGATGGTTCACTCTCACTGGAGCGAGAGATAGGGTACAAAGTATAATGTTCTATGCATTCATCCATACTATACATATCTACTCAGTACTCATCTACGGAGGTTTTCTTTTTGTAGATATTCTCTTTCTCTCTAAAATAAAGCAAACTCTGAATGAAGAGGAACAGATAAAAGCTCGTGAAGCTATCATGATGCATGTACGTAAAGTCGTACCTTATGCTCTTATGGTCGCAGTTGCAAGTGGGCTTTACCTCTTTTCTCAGGTATTTGGTGAGATAGGTAAAGATGGTATGAATAGTTTCCAAATTGCTTTAAGTATCAAAGCCTTTCTTGGATTATGGTTAGGTTTTCGTGGCATCAACCAGAAGTTCTTCGGCATAAACCCTTGGCTCTTTAAATCTCACCTTTTTCCTTTTTCTCTTGTAATTATCATCATCCTACTCTCTCAGTTTATCTATTTATAAAAGGCTTTTTTTAATTTCTTTTTTACACATATTTAAGAATAAAATCTTTTAAATAATATTACAGCTAGTAATGTAGCTGTTATACTCAGTGTTACATTTAAAATTACATTGATTCCAAAACTTGTAAACTCACCATCTTGAAGCATATTTACATTTTCTAAAGAGAAAGTAGAAAATGTTGTAAGTGCACCTAAAAATCCTGTAACCACAAAGGCTTTGTACTCGGGTTGAACACTCTGAGCAAAGAACATTGCAGCTAAACCAATGATGAAACTTCCAAGCACATTGACACTAAGTGTTCCTAAAGGAAAAAATGAGCCTGAAAATTTTTGCACACTAGTAGCGATTAAAAATCTTGAGATTGCACCAAAAAAACCACCTGCTCCAACAAAAAGTATAAGTGTTAAATTCATTGTTCTTCTTCTTATTTGTTAAAATTTTTGTGTTTATAGCTTACAACTTCTGTATCGACCACTGTAATTAATCCATTATCTAACATAGGGTCAATATGCTTTATAAAGCTTTCTATTTTTTCTTTATCATCTATAATTTCAATAACAAGAGGAAGCTCTTGTGCTAAAGTCCATACTTTAAAGCTATGTACCTCTGAAAAAGCACCAATACCTGCAACTGCTTTAAGAACAGTCGCTCCTGATAATCCTTCTTTCTTTACCTCTTTTAAAATTTCTTCCCAAAGAGGTTCACTATTATATTTATCTAAGGTATCTATATAGACACGCAAAATTTTCTTTCTTCCTAAATACCGTTTCATTATTTCTCTCTTTTAGTAGATTTAGCGGATTCAACTTATAAAGGAATATCCTTCATAAAAGTATAGCATTAATTAATACTGTAACCCTTAACTAATTTATAAAAGATTAATTGTAATTGTAATTATAATAGAAAAGATACTGCAGTGTTTAAAGTAAGTATCCCCTTTTACCTCTTTTTAACCACAATATAGATATAATCCACAAATTTTAAAAGGATGACCATGAGAATTCGTAAACAAGCCCTAACATTTGAAGATGTACTATTAGTACCTCAATATTCCGAAGTTCTTCCAAAAGAAGTATCATTAGAAACAAAATTAACAAAAAATATTAGCCTGAAAATCCCTATGGTATCTGCTGCCATGGATACAGTGACAGAGCACCGTGCAGCTATTGCTATGGCTAGGCTTGGTGGTATAGGTATTATCCACAAAAATATGGATATAGAAACACAATGTAAGCAAGTAACTAAGGTAAAGAAGAGCGAGAGTGGGATTATAATTGACCCAATTTTTGTACACCCTGATGCTACATTAGCGGATGCTGAACTCCTAATGAAAGAGTATAAAATCTCTGGTGTTCCTGTTGTCGATGGGCACAACAAACTTCTAGGTATTCTTACAAACCGTGATATGCGTTTTGAAAAAGACATGAAAAAACTTGCTTCAGAAGCGATGACACCTATGCCTCTTATTACAGCCACTAAGGGCATTAGTCTTGATGATGCTGGAGACATTATGCATAAAAATAAGATTGAAAAACTCCCTATTATTGATGAAGAAGGATTTTTAAAAGGTCTTGTAACTATCAAAGATATCAAAAAACGCATTGAGTATCCAAACTCTAATAAAGATGCATTTGGTCGTCTTGTGGTTGGTGCAGCTATTGGTGTTGGTCAGTTTGATCGTGCAAGAGCACTTGTAGATGCAGGTGTTGATGTTTTAGTTCTTGACTCTGCTCATGGTCATTCAAAAGGTATTCTTGACACTGTGAAGAAAATCAAAGAGACTATGGAAGTAGATATCATCGCTGGAAACATAGCAACTAAAGAAGCAGTAGAAGCACTCATTGAAGCTGGGGCAGATGCTGTTAAAGTAGGAATTGGACCAGGATCTATCTGTACTACACGTATAGTTGCTGGTGTTGGTGTACCTCAAATCTCTGCTATTGATGAGTGTGCAGAGGCTGCTCGTAAACATGGTGTTCCTGTTATCGCTGATGGTGGTATTAAATACTCTGGAGACATTGCTAAGGCTCTTGCTGTTGGTGCTTCATGTATCATGGCTGGATCTTTACTTGCAGGTACTGAAGAGTCTCCAGGTGAGACTATAATGTTCCAAGGTCGTCAGTACAAATCATACCGTGGTATGGGTTCTATTGGGGCTATGCAAAAGGGTTCTACTGATCGTTACTTCCAAGAGGGAACTGCATCAGATAAACTTGTGCCAGAGGGAATAGAAGGTCGTGTTCCTTTCCGTGGAAGTATTGCCGGAATCGTTCACCAAATGATGGGTGGACTTCGTGCCTCTATGGGTTACTGTGGAAGTGAAACTATAGAGATGTTCTGGGATAAGGCTGAGTTTGTTCAGATAACTTCTGCTGGGCTTAAAGAGTCTCATGTTCATGATGTTATCATCACACAAGAAGCTCCAAACTACCACGTATAAGCAGTTTATGAAGAAGCAAAGATATGCAGGATTTTGGATTCGCTTTCTTGCTTCACTTTTAGACACAATCTTTCTCGCTCTTCCAGTCGCCATTATCATCTACTTCTTAAGTGATGGCAACTGGTTTGACTTTTCACAATACCAACAAAACATAATGATGGCAATGAGTGGTAATACTCATGCACTTGACAAACAGCCACATACTTCTCTACAGTGGGAACTCCTTTTTGAAGTTTCAACTCTACTAGTAACACTTCTTTTTTGGAAAAAGTGGAGAGGTGCAACACCTGGCAAAAAGTTTGTACACATTAAGATAGTCGATGCTAAGACTTATCTCGATATCAACAATATCCAAGCGATAACTCGTTCTTTTGGGTATATAGTCTCAACATTAGCTTTTTTAGTGGGATTTCTTATGGTGGCGTTTAGGAAAGATAAACGCGGTTTGCATGATTTACTTGCAGGAACTGTTGTGGTATATGAAGAGGAAGAGACCGACTAAAGTCGGTGTTACGAAGCTGTAACACCGGTTTTAACCGGTAAATGTACTTTTCTTCCAAGAAACCGACTAAAGTCGGTGTTACTCGAATGGTTCTTGCATAAAGAAACTATCTACACTTATATTTTTAAACGCAGCATTTAGTGAAGTAAAAAGTTGAGGGAAATCTTGCTCCATCTTCGCTAACATCTGCTTTGTATTTGCTCTTGCATGAGGCATCTTCACATCAAAACGCATAGCCGGACAAGCTTCATCACCTATAGCTTCTATACCATTATCTTCTACAAATGCCAAAAGTTGGCGTTCACGCATCTGAATAAGTGGACGGATTACAACTAAACCATTTGTAGCAGTATATATAGGAGCTAAAGAGCGCATCTGACCATTGTATATGAAGTTCATAAAGAAACTTTCTGCTGCATCATCTAAGTGATGTCCAAGGGCTACTTTATTGCATCCCAACTCTAGTGCAACACTATACAGGTACCCTCTTCTCATACGAGAGAAAAAACTACAAAAAGAGGAGTTCTTACGAATCTTCTCTTTTGCTAATTCATAAGTCTTAGTATCTCTAATAATATGCTTGATTCCATTGGCTTCACAATGAGCAGATAGCTTGTCAAAGTTTTCACCCATCCCATAAGCTACTGTTACAGCTATAAACTCGAACTCAAAAGGAGCACGACGTTGCTGCTCTCTCATAGCATGAATCATAGTAAGAGAATCTTTACCACCACTAAGCCCAACAAGGATTTTATCACCCTCTTCTATAAGTTTAAACTCGGCATTTGTTTTACCAAGTTTTGACATTATTTTTTTAGAAGGGATTATGAACTTTTTTTTACTCAACTAGTTTGTCTACCATTTTCATAATAAATTCTGCTGAGATAATCGCACTTGATTCCATAAACTCATCAAATGAGAAACTTGCATCAGTATCAGCAGTATCACTAATAGCACGAAGAATGAAAAAAGGCACATTAAGAGCATCACAAACAACAGCAACACTTCCACCCTCCATTTCTAAAGCATCAGCATTGAAATTTTTGACAATAGCATCTTTTACTTTTGAGTCATGAACAAACTGATCTCCAGTAGCAATAATTCCTTCTTGAACTGTTTTACCGAGTTCTTTAGCAACATCTTTAGCAATATTTATAAGCTCTTTGTCTGTCTCAACAAAAACAGATCCACCAGGCACAAATCCCATAGGATGACCAAACGCAGTGATGTCTAAATCATGCTGAGAAAGTTTTGTAGCGACAATCAAGTCACCTATTTTAAGAGAAGGATTAATCCCACCAGCGACACCTGAGAAAAGCAGTTTATCACAGCCAAAGTGCTGTATCATTGAAGTAGCAGTTAATGTTGAAAAAACTTTTCCTATCTTAGAATGTGCTATAACTAACTCAGTTCCTTTGTAAGAGGCTTCGTAGTAAGTGTTGTTTGCATACTCTGTAGTTTTGTACTCACCTACAATCTTTAAAATTGGTGTTATCTCTTCAGGCATTGCACCCATAATAGCTATCTTCAAATTTTTATCCCTTATATCTCAAATGTTTCTATTTTTGTTTTGTAGTTTTCTAGTTGTGCAACTCTTTTGCCAATCTCATCAACTATGCAAGAGCCACCCCAAAATCCGAGTCCATCTTCAAAGCCAACACGGTTTACAAAGAGAAGTTTTGCACTGCACTCCGCAGCTAGCGTTTCTATAATCGCATACCACTGCGTTTGAATCTCTAAACCATCATCAGTAAATCCACGAGCTGGTGAGGCAACAAGAGCTATAATCATATCTGGATTTTGTGCCATAAGATCATGATGTACATTCTTATGCCATAGGTCTTCACACACAACCATAGATACTTTTTTGTTATCTACTATAAAGCTCTCAAAAATATCTCCAGCCTTAAAATATCTAGCCTCTTCAAACATTCCATAATTTGGTAAATGCACCTTATCGTGTCGACTAATAAACTGACCTTTACTAAAATAAAGAGCACTATTGCTAAAGTGACCCTCACTAGCAAACGCAGCGCCTACAACAATATCTATATCTTTACTCAGCTCTCTAAGTCTGTCTAACTCTTCAAGATTCCAAGCATCTTCGCTCAGTTTATCTTGGAGCATATAACCACTTAAAGAGAGTTCAGAAAAGACTATTAAGTCACTCTCATCTTTAACACTATTAATAATTTTAATACTATCCTCTAAGTTAGATCTATTTAACTTAGGGGATGTTTGAGCAAGAGTTATCCGCATACTATGAGCAGATTTCCTCTTTTACTTTCTCTAGTGAAGCCATGTCGGAGATGCTAAGAGTTTTAAGTTCTTTTGCTATTCTTCTGTTAAG
>WFNM01000109.1 GCA_015488615.1 Sulfurimonas sp. | reverse complement strand
CTTATCGTATCTTCTGCTCACCGTTCACCATCGAGAACTGTAGAGTATATTAAAACTGCAGAAGCTAAAGGTGCTCAAGTATTTATTGCTGCGGCAGGAATGGCTGCACATTTAGCGGGTGTACTTGCGTCTAAAACTATTAAGCCTATTATCGGTGTGCCCATGAGTGCTTCTGCTCTTGGCGGAATAGATGCACTTCTTTCTACTGTGCAGATGCCAGCTGGAATGCCAGTTGCTACTGTAGCTATAGGAAAAGCGGGTGCGATAAACTCTGCGTTTCTTGCAATGCAGATCTTAGCACTTAGCGATGAAGAGTTAGCGATAAAACTTCAAGAAGATAAGATAGCCAAAGAGAAAAAAGTTGAGATGGATTCTTTAGAGATAGAGACTCTTATTAGCTTATAGACAAAAAAAGGTTTTAGTATGAGTTGGATGAGTGATGAAGAGTACTGTGAGCTTACTGGTTTAGATATTTCTGCTGTTGAAGATCTTATAGAACATGGAAAACTTACTGTAAAAGTAGAAGATGGTATCCGTCATATTGACCCATCAAAAGGTACAACTGAAGTCATTGTTCCAGCGAAACTCGCCGAACTTGCTGAGAAAAATACTCATGAGATGATGGTACAACCTGAATTTATTGAAAAAACCATTGGCACTATCATCAACCTTCATGAAAAAGTTCTTGATGCAAAAGATGAAACATTAGAAGCTGTTAAAGTGGAAAATGAGTTTCTTCGTGAGGCATTACAATCACTTCAAGAACTTTATGATGAAGATAGAAAAACCATACACACCCTCCAAGAACAACTCAAACTCTCTCAAGAAGAGGTAGAGTTTATGCGAAGAAAATATAAACTAATGTGGAACAAAGCGATAGCGGAACACACAGACTAAATCTCCTCTCATTTTCATAATCAATCAAGCCTATAGAGGTTATAATTTCACAATTTTTTAAATAAGTGAGATACCTATGATAACTTTTAGTGCAATGCTATTAAAACTACAAGAATTTTGGATGAATGAGGGTTGTAACATCGTACAGCCTTATGACATCTCTTCAGGAGCAGGAACTTTCCACCCTGCAACTTTTCTTCGTTCACTTGACTCTACTCCATGGTCCGTAGCCTATGTAGCACCATCACGTCGTCCAACTGATGGTCGTTATGGGGAAAATCCTAACCGTTTAGGCTCTTACTACCAGTTTCAAGCACTCATAAAACCATCACCAGATAATATTCAAGAACTTTACTTAAAATCTTTAGAGTTTTTAGGTCTTGATGTATCTAAACATGACATTCGTTTCATCGAAGATAACTGGGAGTCTCCAACACTTGGTGCATGGGGTCTTGGTTGGGAAGTATGGCTTAACGGTATGGAAGTAACACAGTTTACTTACTTCCAGCAAGTTGGTGGTATAGAGTGTAATCCTGTAGCAGTTGAGATTACTTATGGAACAGAGCGTTTAGCAATGTACCTTCAGGGTGTTGACACTATCTTCGATATCGTATGGAATGAAGATAAAAATGGTAATAAAACTTACTACAGAGATATCCATAAAGAGAGCGAGATAGAGTTTTCTAAGTACAATTTTGAAGTAGCAGATACAGATATGCTTTTTGCAGAGTTCGAAGCAAAGAGTACAGAGTGTTTGAGAACTTTAGAAGCTGGACTTCCTCTTCCTGCTTATGACCTTTGTATGATGGTTTCAAATGTTTTCAATGTCTTAGATGCAAGAAAAGCGATCAGCCAGACAGAACGCCAGAACTATATGCTCAAAATCCGTGAACTCTCAAAAGGGTGTGCAGAGCTTTATAAAGCACAAGAGCCTGAGCGTCTCAAAAGAGTGAATAGCTAAGCTAACAGAAGTTTATCAGGAAATATGGCACAGTGACATATTTTTAAAAGTTTTTTGATTTTTGTGTATAATTATTTTGTCACCACCAAAAGGTGGGACAAATTTAGCATGAGGAGGTTAAGATGCATAGTCTTAACTTAATCCTAAAGACGGTTACTATTATTTACATAATGGTAAAAATCTTTAAGGAATTAAATTAGAGAGGTTGTAGCCTCTCTAACTCTTAGTGCTAAGTATAACACAAAAAGGAAAATAATGGAAAATTTATCAGATTCACTTTTAACAATTATTATAGTAGTTATGACTCTAATGGTAGGTAATATGCATCTACGTATAAGAGACTTAGAGAAAAAACTCGGTAAGTAATGAGATGAAACTCTCTAAGGATGTAACTACGAAGTTTGCTAAACTCGGCATAAGTAGTTACACACAACTCGCACTTACTATCCCCAATGCATACGAAGATTTACGGCTTCATGATAAACTAGACCCGCATACTTACCAGCTTATAGATGCTACGGTTGAGTCAGTTTTTCGAGCTCCTAACTCCATACAGATAACTTTTTATGTACATAACTTCGGACACAACATTACTGGAGTTCTTTTTCGACCTAAACCTTATATGATGCACCAGTTTGCTGTAGGGAGTAGGGAGTACTACTATGGCTTACTAGAGTGTAAACAAGGGCAGTGTAGTATGAGTATGCCTAAAAAGGTTACTACTATAGGAAGTATCACTCCTAAGTACAAGTGTGGACTCAGAACAGATGTGATGTGGCGTTTAGTACAAAAAGAGTTGAACTTAGAGAAGTTAGCAGAAGAGGGGATACCTGAGACTATAGCAGGGGAAGTACTTAAACTTCATTTTGCAGATGCTGAGGTCTTAGAGAAAAAAGAGTTTGATATAAAAACTCTAGAAGCACTCAAGTATATGGAAATATACTCCTATATGAAAGAGTTACAAGGCAAACGCAGGTACTTTAAAGCACTTGTATCAAAAGAGTCAGAGTATAGAGTATGGGCAGAGAGTTTACCATTTGAGTTAACACCCGAACAAGTAGCTACAATAGACGACATTCAAAAAGATTTTGCCAAAGATGTGGCTTCTAAACGCATGGTCGTGGGAGATGTTGGAAGTGGAAAAACAATGGTGATTCTTGCCTCTGCGTTTATGATGCTTCCTCATCGCTCTATACTGATGGCACCAACAACAATTTTAGCAAATCAGCTTTATGAAGAGGCTTGTAAGTTCTTGCCAAATGTGAAATCTATACTAGTGACTAACAAGAGTAAAAAAGTAAACCTAGAAGAGTATGATTTTATTATAGGGACACATGCTATTCTTTATAGAGAGTTACCAAGTGCAGCACTTGTTATGGTGGATGAGCAACACCGTTTTGGAACACAACAGCGAAACTTACTAGAGAAGTTAACAAGTGAGGGCAAAGAAAAACCCCACTACCTACAATTTTCAGCGACACCGATACCAAGGACATTAGCGATGATTGAGTCTGCAAGTGTAGACGTAAGCCTTATAACTTCAACACCATTTACAAAAGATATTGATTCTAATGTTATACACAAGAGTGATTTTTCTGAGCTACTCGGTCATATAAAGAGTGAGATAGCAAAGGATAACCAAGTTCTTATAGTTTACCCACTAGTTGAGCAGAGCGAAGTACTTGAATATCAGAGTATAGAAGAAGCACGGGGATACTGGGAGAAGAACTTTGAGCATGTTTATGTTACTCATGGAAAAGATAAGGCGAAAGAGCAAGTGCTCCTAGACTTTAGAGATAAAGGAAAGGTGTTAATAAGTACTACGGTTGTAGAAGTAGGTATCTCTCTACCTAAGCTTACTACAGTAGTGATAGTAGGTGCAGAGAGACTTGGACTTTCTACCCTGCATCAGCTTCGTGGTCGTGTGAGTAGAACAGGACTTAAGGGCTACTGTTACCTCTATACAAATCAAATAAGCTCCTCGCGTTTAGAGCAGTTTGTCGATACAAAAAGTGGTTTTGACATAGCAAATCTAGATCTGAAGTTTAGAAAAAGTGGGGACTTGTTAAAGGGAACAAATCAGAGTGGCAATCAGTTCCGTTGGTTTGATTTTGCCGAGGATACAAAGATTGTAAAAAGGGTAAAAGAAAATTTATTGGTGAGGCTAAAGCCTCACATCCAATAATTTCGTCTAGTAGAGACCAAACTTCTCATCATTGCGTTTGTAAAGAACACGGGTTTTCCCTTCATTATCTAAGAAAATTTCAAACATTTTATCGCTAGCTTTGAGGTCATTTAAAACATCTTCCACTTCACGAGGCTTGTAAAGATCTAGCTCTACAGGAATTATTTCATCTTCGCTATCTTCAATAGACTCTTTTATATCGACTATCTCAGCTTTAAGCTCATTGATTCCAACTTTATGATGTTCTACATCTTTATCATGTAGACGGCGGAGAGCTTTTTGAGCACGAGAAGTTGCAAGGTCGATAGCAGCATAAAGATCACTATCATTTTGTTTGATGATAACAGAGTTTTTGTGAGCAAGGTTGATAACAAACTCTACAACAGAGTGGTCTTTACCCTTTCTTGTTTGTGCAGATGCGATAACATTTACAGAGATGATGTCCATGTTGAACTTGCTAAGTGTCTCAATAGATGTTGTCATATATGTTTTAATAGCATCAGTAAGATCAAGTTGTCTACCAGTTAATGAAATATTCATAATATAATCCTTTTTTTGTAAGTAAATAAATTATAGCATTAAAAGGTTAAGGTTTTATATTTTCAATGTATCTTTTGTAAAATCTTACATCTTCACTTGTATTTGTTTGTGTTTTATCTAAACTCATAGTAATATCTATAATTGCAGTTGCTCTTAGTAAATCTGCATCAGTGTCATTAGTAAAGTTGAGACTAGGGGTCGCTATGCACCCACCTTGAGTTACATATCTAACAGAGATATTTATGTCGTAAAATAAGTCTTGATTCGCTATATTTGAACCACTATATACACATGGGGTATTACCAATTTTATAGAGGGCATACTCTCTAGCCGAGTCACTAAGTATTTCCATCTGCTCATTGAGATACATATCTAAGTTTCTGCTTGTTGATAATGTAGTCATATTAAGTGAGAGGGCCATAATAGTACCAATAATTACGATAACCATAATTGCCATAATCATAGCTATAGCATTCTTTTGTAGTTTTTTCATAGTATAGTTTTTTCCTTACAAGTAAGAAAATCAGATTCATCTAAATCTTTTAGCTTTTCATTTATGGAACAAACTTTAATCGTAATAATGCGTTTATTTTGTTTTTTTCTAAAGTCTGAAACTTCTTCCATAATAAGTGATTTTGAACGAGCATCCGTATACTTGTCACCGTTCCATGGCTGATAGTCTGTGTAGAACCATAGTTGTTGATTATTTTTATCAAAAACTATGGCATTGGCTGTCCATGAGAGTTGATAGCTATTATATTCTTTGTTTTTAAGGTCCAAATCACTAAAATCATCTGTACCTATATAATTAGCTGCAAATCTTTTTAGCGATGTTCCTGCTTTAATAGGTTTCATAGATGAGGCTGTAAAATCTGCAACACGATTGCCATCCCAACCCCAATTATCATCTGAACCTATAAAATATACTGCAGCATCATTTATAGTTTTATTGCTATGAGAGAGGGCAATAATTAAATTATTTAATTTAGTTGTATTTGTTTCTGGAGAATAAAGTTCAGTGTTTGATTTTTTTTTAGAATAGATGCCACTCCATGATTGGTTGTTTAATCCCTCTGAAGAGTAGCTGACCCATTCTAAAACATTATAGTTACTGTTTTGAAATCCTTCAAGTGATTTATAATCATTAAATGTAGAAAATTTTCTCACTATAACTGAATTTTGAATTCTATATTGCAAACGTCTAGCGATAAATTCTACTGCAGTTGCACTCTGATTTTGATATTTGTTTTGTATTTTTGTAGATATGAAGTTTTTGTAAGCTTGTGCTAAAAATTCTGTTCCAAATTTTCCAATGATTCCCATAACAACTATAACGAAAACAAGTTCTATCATTGTAAAAGCATTTTTCTTCATGATGTTCTCCCTTTAGTAGTTAAATTTATATGCTGAAATACTTGCTACTTTTTCATCATTTACATCAAAAATAGTAGTTGTAACTTTTTTTATATCTATGCTTGTTTCACCATTAAAGCTTGCATTTGTATCTATAGTCAGTGTATATTTTTGATTGAATTTATAGTCATAAAGTCCAACTTCATCAGAAATATTACTCTTAGTAGTTTGGGCAACACTGTCAATGTTGGCAAAGCTATTCTCACCTATGGCAGATTTAGTCAAAACGATTGCTTTAAATATGGCCTCTTGTGTCTCTAAGTTTTTTGCTACACCAGAAGATGTTACCTGGACCATAGTTGGAAGAGAGACAACTGCTATAGCTATGATAACAATAGCAAAAATTAACTCTATAAGAGTAAAAGCTTTTTTGTATCCTACCACCATGATTTATTCTCATTTGGACTAATTGTAGCAGATTTTTTTATTTTTACACTGTACTCGCTTTTACCAGAACCAACATATGCACCATCATCTTTATAAAATTCAAGTACAAAATCATTT
>WFNM01000108.1 GCA_015488615.1 Sulfurimonas sp. | reverse complement strand
ATAAGAGACAGGCATCTATCTCTGTTTTTGTCTTTGCATTTGCTGCTAGAGTTGTAAGAAGTGTTACTACACTTCCTTTTACTGTTGAAAGGTTCATGTCGTTCACAACATCACCTAGAGAGATTTTACCATCTCTATCCATATCTATAACACCACCTGTCACTAAAATAGGGTATGTAGGTGCTCATGCAAATGTGTATTCACCTGCTGCTGTTTGTGTTGCCACTTTTCCTTTGACATCTACCACTTTTGCACCAAGAATCGGTCCGCGTTGCACCTTTATAGTGTTACTTGGTGTTGCACTTGTTGCTGTATCTCCTGCTAGAGAAGTAGTAGAGCTAGAAGCACCTCCGCATCCTGTTAAAAGAACTGTTGCTACGGCTAGACTCATTAAGTATGATGTTTTCATAATGAAACCCCTTGTAATTTTTAATTATCGTATAATAAGATAATTTTATGAAGATTCCATGAAGAGTGGAACCAATATCTCTAATTATTTTTAGCACCTTGACTAATCCAATCGCGAATAGTTGTAAACTCTGCTGATGTTAATTGTCTACCACCACCATGTCCTAAATTACCTGAACCTTAGTTACTATTTAAAAGAAACTATACACCCAGATGCACCATTAGCTCCCGATGCAGTATAACAACACTTACAAACAAAATGCGAAGCATCATGAGAGTTTGTTGCAGAGGAGTTGACTACTACACCTTGAGTATTCACTACTTAAGTAGTATGTTGCGTTTGCTGAGAGCATAAACACTGGCATTTTTATCTCAAACTCTCGTATCTCTTTGAGAAGTTCAAGTCCATCCCCATCACCGAGATTCCAGTCAAGAAGAATAAGTCCATAGCTATTTTCATCTATACACTTTTGTGCCTCTTTGTAGCCAAAGGCTATATCGCTACTATACTTCTCACTTGTCAGTAACTTCGCCAATTGCTTGGCTACAATTTTGTCATCTTCCTGATATAATTCCAGTAAATGAAAAGGAGTAGCTATGTTATGTGGAATAGATGAAGCAGGTCGTGGTCCTATCGCTGGGGACTTGGTAGTTGCTGGGTGTATTTTCAACAAAGATACCAAGATAGAGGGGCTTAATGACTCTAAGAAAATCAGTGAGAAAAAACGCTACAAAATTTATGAAGAGATAATCCCTCAAACGCAGTACCATATAGTCACTATATCTCCTCAAGATATAGACACAAAAGGACTTTCACTGTGTATGAAAGAAGCACTCCTTGAGATAAAAAGTAGTTTAAACGCCAAGGAGTATCTCTTCGATGGAAATACTTCTTTTGGAGTGGAGGGCTTAGAGACTATGATAAAAGCTGATGGAAAGGTGGCAGAGGTAAGTGCTGCATCTATACTTGCTAAAGTGACACATGATAGAAACATCATCCGAGATGCTGAGATTTATCCTGATTATGGTTTTGAACGCCATAAAGGGTATGGAACAAAGGCACATGTTGCAATGATAAAAGAGCATGGATACTGTCCTATTCATAGACGCAGTTACAAACTGAAGGCTTTAGAGGGTTTTTTGTTATAAAATCACTATTAGTCACTAATTTATGATAAAATATTGCTGTAATAGACTATTATATTTTTAGGAGTATTCTGGTGTCAGTTTTCAAAACTTTATTTATTATCTTAGTTATTTTCATACTACAAGCTTGTAGTAACTATAACAATGTCGATAAATCACCTTCAATCATCGGGGGCATTGTCGACAATGTAACTTGGTACCTCGATGAAAGCACGAAAGTTACAGATGTAAATGTTACAATTCCTACTGGAGCCAACTCTATCTTATGTGCTCCATATAATAATACTACAGAACCGCTACGTCCTTGTACTCTTGCTGATATTGATGGTGATACAGATCCTTTTGATACTTATGAACCTGAACTAGCTGTACTTTTTTCTACACCTAGTTTTATACCTTCTACTACACTACCTAATGCAGTACTCAAACAAAAAGGGAAGTCCACTAGAGATACATTCCAAAAGTCATATAAGGTTAAACTTGATTCTAAAACTATTTTATACAAAGATGAGCGGCGTCTTCAGTTTAATAAACAGGCTTTTGACTTAACAAGAATGCGTAATAAATTAAGTTTTGATCTTTTTGAAGAGATACCAAACTTTACAAGCTTAAAAACAGAGTTTGTACATCTTGGGATAGATGAAGAAGATAAAGGGCTTTACACAGAAATAGAGAGCTACGATAAAGAGTATTTACTCCATCGAGGGTGGAATAAAGATGACAACCTTTACAAAGCACAAAATTTTACTTTTTATCTTGATCCGGCTCTTACATTAAATAGTGTAGGAAAAGCTAAAAATCTTCTTGCATTCAGTAAAGTGATTGAGCCTCAACGTGGAAAAAAGCAGACAAAACTACTTGAGATGTTAAGAGCAGTAAATAGTGACAATAGTGATATTAACAGTGTCATTAATAAATATTTTAATCGTGAAAATTATTTAACTTGGTTAGCGATAAATATCATACTTGGAAATGTCGATACAACGACTCAAAATTTCTTTTTACTTAATCCCCTACATTCTGATAAATTTTATTTTTTGCCTTGGGATTATGATGATACTTTTGGCTGGGCAAATCAGTTTGGAAAGACAGGTTTTTATTCTAAATGGCAGTTAGGTTATGCTAGATGGTGGGACTCACCTCTGCATAAAAAATTTCTTACTATGAAGTCAAATAGAGATGACTTAGATGCAATGATTTATAAGTTAAGAACAGACTATTTAACTGACAGCAATATACAAGAAAAGATCGCTAAATATAAACTATTAGTGAGACCATATATTCTCTCTGCACCAGATGTTTATTATTTACCATATACCGATAGTAACCTTACAAAAGTTGCACAAGAATGGGAAAAAGAGTGCAATAGACTCACAACAAGTGTACAAAAAAACATAGATAATTATGAAGCACAAAAAGGTGACCCAATGCCATTTTGGCAATCTTTTGAATACAAAGATGGAGTACTGACACTCTTATGGGATAAATCAGTTGATTTTGAAGGTGATGAGATAGTCTATGATGTAGAATTAGCCGATAACTATGACTTTAACAACTCCATAGTAGATGAAAAATCTTTAAGTGTCTCTAATGGAGATTTAGTTTTAAGTTCTTATGGCGAAGTTAGTTATTCATTAGCTTCTAGTATTCCCTTAAAGGCTGGAGATATACTTTATATGAGAGTAACTGCAAAAGAAAAAGATGATATGAATAATACTCAAGTGGCATTTGATAGTTACCAAAAACCCGATAATAAATTTGCTCATGGTGTTTTTCGTTTTGAGCTTAAATAGAGAGTAAATATGAACAATACTAAAGAAACAAAAAAACAAAAGCTTTCAAAACTTGTAGGAACATTTTTCCGTAATGGTCTGCGTTCTAACCTAGACTTAACATCACTTGCCGATACAAAAGCAGGTATACTTATATCTATAAATGGTTTTATCCTCACAGTAAGTGTAACTGCTTCAGGTTTTGCTGTGCATAACGCCATCATGACTTATGCCTTTATCTCTATCATACTTACTTCACTTGGCTCTATCATCTTTGCAGTCCTTGCTGTAAAGCCGCGTTCAAAAAAACAGCTTGTAGCTAAGGAACATCTCAAAGACTATCACTCTCTTCTTTTTTATCAAGATATGGCTGAACTCTCACCAAAAGAGTATTCTCTTCGAATGCATGAAGCACTTGATGATATAGAACTCTCAAAAGAAGAACTTATCTCTCACCTCCATATACTCGGCAGTGAGATAAAGAAAAAGTACTTTTGGCTTACTCGTGCCTATACTTTTTTTTCCATAGGTTTAGTGGTCAGTGCTGGACTTATCATCTATGCTCTCATGTATGTGGAAAAAACACCTTTTTACAACCTTAGTAATGGTAATATCGTCTACACTCAAAATAAATTTGACAATATCTTTGAGCCATCAGGAGCAACAACCCTCTCTGATAACAAAATACTAATAGTAGAAGATGAAAAAGGAGCACATTCACTAAGTCTTATAGAAATACTAGAAGATGGGAAAATTTTAGAACTAGGTAATCTCTCTCTCCCAAAAAAAATAAAAAAATTTTTCAAAAAAGAGATAGAAGATCTTGAAGCAGTCACCTCTAATGGTACAACTATCTATGCTATCACTTCGCACTCACTCAACTCTAAAGGCAAGCAAAAAAAAGAGAGAGAAAAGCTTATCATGTTCACCTTAAAAGATGGTGCAGTCAAAAAACTCTATGCCTATACAACACTCAAAGAAGATCTTTATAAAAATTTTCCAAAGATTTTCAAAAGAAGTCTCTTTGTAGAGAACAACATTAACATTGAAGGGCTCTGTTTCTCACCAAAGAGTAAAACTCTCTTAATAGCATTTCGAGCACCTCTTTTTCAAAAAGAAGCACTTATTTTAGAGATAACAAATCCTAAAGAAATATTTTTAGATAAGCAAAGAGCAAAATTTTCTGATGCTATAAAAGTCAATCTACATGGTCTGGGCATTAGGGATATTACCTATGATACACAAAAGAATGGCTACTGGATAGTTGCAGGAGAGAGTGGTAATCGTAAGGGCAGCTTTGAGTTATGGTTTTGGGATAAAAAAACAAACACAGCAGCCATTGTTAAAAATCATCCAAACATAGGTTTTACAGAGGGAATAACTCTTGTACAAAGTACTTCAAATAAACCAGCACTTCTTTTAGTTGAAGACAATGGTAAAAAGCCAAACAAGTCTGCAGATTATATGATTATAAATAGAGATAGCCTATGAGATATCTCCTTAGCATCCTTTTAGTCTTCTCTTATTCAGCTTCAGCATCTGATTTAAGTACTAAAGAGGTGTTTAAAAAGAAACAAAAGGTCAAATACCGTAAAAAGCAAGCAGATACCCTTTTCTACACCCGTAGTTTAAAAAGACTTCAAAACTCTCAAGGTATAAGACCTTATGACTTTAAGTATAAGTTTGGAGCACAAGCGAGTTATGATATAGGTTATGTAAGTGAAGCAAATCAGAAGTATACAGATTCTCTATGGAGACATATTCGCATCTACACTAAAGGAAGTTTTTTGGGTGAAACACTTTTTTATGAACTTGAGTATAGCTTTACAGGTGACAAGCACTATAAAGATATCTTTTTAGGATATCAAAATAAGATAAAACCCTTAGCTCTGAACTATAGAATAAAGTTTGGAAATATAAAAATTCCTTTTTCTCTCGAAGACTACTCTAGTTCAAAAAATCTCACCTTTATGGAACGCTCCCTTAATAGTACTTTTAGTATCAGCAGAAAACTTGCAGGTGAACTTTTACTCTCAGAGAAGATACAGCACAATCGAATAAATCTCTTAGTTTCTGTCTTTAGTAATTCTATAGACGACATACAAAACAGAGTCAATCAATCAGGTGCTTCACTCCGGGCCACATATAGCTTCAAAGTTTCTAAGTACCACCTTCTTTCTATAGGAGGAGGTTATCTTAAAAGAGATATACAAGGTAAAAATATACAATTTAAGCAAAGAGCAGAGTCTAAAATAATACATAACAAATATCTCTCTGTAAAGATTAAGAATGTAGAAACTCTCAAAAAAACGAACCTTGAGGCACTCTATATCTATAAGAACTACTCTTTACAGGCTGAGTATGAAACTGTAGATGTTCAAGCACATATTGACAACTACAGTTTTAATGCTTACTACTTGCAAGCAAGTTACTTTATTTTTGGTGCCAATAGGCGATATAGTACAAAAGAAGTTAAATTCAAGAAGATAAGACCACTTAAAGGTGGTGCATTAGAACTTGCAGCTAGATACTCTTACATAAATCTCAATGATGAAGGCCAGAAGCAGGTTCATTCAGAACATGGAGGCGAGCAGACAGACTATAATTTTGCTCTAAATTACTACTTTAGTAAAGAGATACGGGGGATGGTGAACTACATCATAGTCGAGCCAAAAGGCACTGATGACTATGATGGAAGATTACAGATTATTCAAGCCCGTATTTTACTTGCATTTTAGTAAAACATAAACAAAATAAAGTTCACTACTTACTCATGCTTTTATAGTAAAATATGATAAGACATAGTATACTTAAGATCTACTTGCATAAAAGGATTATAAATGAAATTAACAATAGCTCTCTCTGTACTGCTTTTGACCCTCTTTAGTGGCTGTTCTACATCTGCACTCATAGCAACAAACAAAGTGCTGCCACCTGTTTATGTAGAAAACAATGCGACACATGAAGTAAAACGCGAGATTAAAATATCACTTTTTAGGCTTAACAACTATACAGACACTCCTCGTGCAGGTATGCGTGCAGCAAACATTATAGAAGGTATCCTCCTTGCAAAAGAATATAAACTTTCAAACCATTTCTTTAAAAAAACTCCTTCACTCAAAAAAGCGAGAAAAATTTCCAAAAAAGATGGCTCTAAATACTTCATGTATGGTGGAGTAAGTGAGTGGCGTTATAAAACTGGTATAGATGGAGAACCTGCAGTAAGTCTTCAACTCAGTCTTTATAAAACTAAAAATGGCAAACTTGTATGGAGTGCAACTGGTGCAGATAGTAACTGGGGCAACTCTTCAATAGGAACAACAGCACAAAAGCTTATCATCGATATGATGGAAGAAAATTAGGATTTTTAAATGCGTTTAAATACTATTGAAGAGAAAACAAGAATAACACGAGTTTTAAACTCTCTTCAAAAGTATGCTTATTTTGAAACATTTATTATATTTGCACTCTTTTTTAGCATAAGCTATCTTATAAATCCTCACGATATCTGTATGCTTAATTCAAAAGCCTCGGTACTAATGATACTCCTTACTATTGTGACTCTTTTTCATGGTTTTGAGAACGGTTTTTTAAGTTTAGGTATCATCTCTGCTTTTATGTGGTTTTTCTATCCCATTTTTCCCTATTTAGACTTTTTAGTGCTCCTTATGATGACACTTATATTTAGTGAGTTTCACTATTTCTGGACGACAAAAATCAAAGCAGCTCAAATACAATCCGCTTATAATACTGTCAAACTCGATGAACTTTCTAAGGCATTTTATTCACTAAAAATTTCCCATGATCAGCTCGAAAAAAACTATGTTATAAAACCTATGAGTATCCGTAACTCTATTGAAAAAATTATTGCTTTAAATAAGAACAGCAGTAGTGAAACTGATATTGATGCAAACAACAAGCTCTATTATGAAAACTTTTTAACTATGCTTGCAAAATCTTTCTCTGTTGTAAGTGCAAGAGTTCTCTATGTAAAACAAGATTCACAAGAAAAAGAACTCACACATAAAAATACTCTTGTATCTAAAAATTCTAACTCAAAAACCTACACCACAGAAGAGCTACTAGCTGACACACTTGTTGATAAATCTCTTACAAAAAAACAGCCCATCTATGTAAGTGATGATTTAGGAACTCCCTCGCAGCAGGGACAAGTCAGTAACTTTATAGCAGTTATTCCCTCTGTTATTGACGAGAAAGTCATCTCACTTCTTATCATAGATGAGATGCCATTTATGTCCTTTAACAAGGAAAACCTAACCTCTATCGCTATCTTACTCGAGTACTTTTCTTTAGAGATTTTGGAAAAAAATAGACTTGAACTCCATGATGAAATTCCTATTGTTTCAGATAAGAAATTTCGTTATGAGTACTCTCGTATGCAGTATCTTTATCAGAAGTTTAATGTTGACTCTATATTACTTGTCCTACGTATAAATAATGAACTGCAAACACTTCGTGTCTATGAAAAGATAAGAAAAATGTTACGTTCACTTGATCTAGTCACACTTGTCGAATACGAAGGACTTTACTATGTTACTCTCTTTTTTCCTCTCCATGACAAGTCCGCTGCACTAGGCTATCTTAATCGTCTTAACAACTCTTTAGATGAAGAAAAAGATAGAAACTTCAACTACATGACATTTAATATGAAACAGACTGAACTATTTAACAAATATATTACAGAAGATTATAATGGGTAATTTTTTTCATTTTTATGAAATGCATCTGTTTAGTATTTATCTAGTGCATATTTTCTTTACTCTTATAGTATCTGTCCTTGCTGCTCTAAGTTTAGGAAGTCGTTTTGATGCAAATGATATAAACATAATCGCACAAGATGAAGCTAGAACAAAAAAAATAGAGGATAAAAATGCTTTTAGAAAATTTTTATTTAAAGCATCTTTACATAAAAATAACCGTTTTACAAATTTTACTTTTATCTTTTTGTTTAACCTTCCTATCCCTTTTATTGGCTATATTTTGACTCTTTGGATTGTTTGGTACATCAATAATGTGAAGTATGACAAGCAGCAAGTAAACTCAAGTTTTTTAAATCTTGATGAATTTGAAACATCTTTTTTAAAAGTTGAACGTATATTCGGCGAAGGCTCACTTACTGAACTTATTAACAGCTCTTATGCTCCAAAATCTAAAAAGCTCAAGGCACTCTCCTCTCTTGCTGCAAATATCTCTCCCGCCAATCTCAAAATAATTCGTCAAACACTTACAAGTAGTGATGATGAGATTCGCATGTTTGGATATGCAATAATCAACAAAGCTGAAAAAGCTTTAAACTCTAAAATAAACAAGCAATTGGCACTTATAAAAGAGGAAGTAAACAAAACACACAAGCAAAATAAGAAAAAAATTGCTTTTGCACAAAAAGAGCTGGCATTTCTTTACTGGGAGATGGTGTACACTGAGCTCTCTCACGAGAGTCTCAAAGAGAGTTTTTTGCAAGAGTCTCTGAAGTATCTTAAGGCTTCAAAATCTTTTTTTGTAGAGCATATTACACATATAGAAGAAATTTCTCTAGAGAGTGAAACACTACTACATAGTGACTATGCAGTCGCCTCAAGCCTCTACCTCTTAGCAGGAAGAATCCATATGCTCTCTAAAGAGTATAATACTGCACTTGAAGAGCTTACACTAGCACAAGAGCTCCTCCCAAATAACAATACTTTTATACTTCCTTATCTTGCAGAAGTCTACTTTATCACCGGTAAATACTCTATTGTCAAAACCTTGCTGAGAGATGCAAAAGGATTAGACCTCAACGCCACACTGCACCCAATTATAGAACAATGGAGAGTAGCATCATGAGTCAAACATTTCCTACAAGCGAGAGTGTTGACATTATGCTATTTTCTGAAGGTACCTACCCTTATATCAAAGGTGGTGTTTCCAACTGGATACTCCAACTTATGAAAGGTCTCCCTGAGTACACTTTTGGTGTCTGCTTCATCGGTGCAATGCCTATAGTAGATGGAAAACCACT
>WFNM01000107.1 GCA_015488615.1 Sulfurimonas sp. | reverse complement strand
TACTCACTCATAACAGATGATGAAAAGACATACTATAGTAAGATCAAAAATAATCAAGTTAATTACGAGATAGAACTTTTACAGCCTGCCCGTTCAAGATTTGTTGAGTATGTTCGCCCAACAAGAGAAAAAAACTTTCCTGAAGAAGATCTACTCGAAAAGACTGAGTAAGAGTTCTTTTATAACATGATCCATCTTCTGAGGCTTTCCCTCAAAAGTGATATAAGCAAGTACTATTTCTAACTCAAAAAGTTTTTCATCATCTCTATATATATATTGTTTAAGAATAAAAGAAGCAGCTTTTATCTTTGTAAGCTCACTCTTCACCTCAAGCATATCACCCAGTTTAGCACTAAGAAAATAATCCCCAATAATCTTACGTGCTACAAAATGTCCACCTTCTAAGATAGGAGTTATCCCAAGGCTATAAAAAGCTTCACTACGAGCCCTCTCACAAAAGTTTAGATAGTTAGAATGGTAGACTACTCCACCTATGTCTGTATCTTCGTAATATACCCTTATCTTCATGCTAAACCCCTTTATATACGGCACTTTCAAGGCTTTTCTAGTTATAGCGGACACTAAACCGGTCACTAAAATAGTTGAAACTGAAAGCTCTTCTTGTAAAATATTTTCGTTATTGTACTAAAACTATTCACTATTTATGATGAGAAGGTGTGTAGAGATATTTTTAGTGTCCGGAAATATACTTACTGTGAAAGGTGGAAACTAATTAAGCTGAAAAGTTGTCTTGATTTTTCAGTCCATTATAAGTTTATTATCCATAAATTTCATTCCTCATATTAAATTTATAAAATTATCATAGAAAATACATTATAAATCAACTTATTCATAAAATTTTCTTTATTTGAATAAAATAATAGAAATGTTATAATTGTAAAAATTAACTTAGAGAAGTGTGTTATGCAAAGTAAGTTTCAACCTATGCTACTGTTAACTGTAAACAACTCCATAGGTAATAAAAAGAACCATTTAACCGTAGAATCTTTATGCCAGCTTTTTAGTAAGAGTAGCAACTACACTAATGTTGAAAAGTATGCACTTGATACTATTAAAACTGAAGCTACTTCCCAAGAGTTATCTTGGTTTAGTAAGGACTATCATATTCCACTTTCAAAACTAAAACATGTCTTATCAACAGATTTATATTAATCAAAACAATCTCAAATTTATAAATGAGAACTATAATGAACAAATAAAAGCTCTTGAACTCTTTTTTAAAGATGCTTTTCCTTCAACCATGGATAATAGTGCCATTAAATTTGGTGGTGGTACAGCTCTCTCAATTTACTATTTTCAACATAGACTTAGTTTTGACATAGATTTATTCTTAACAGATCAACAATATCTTTCTTTTTTTAGCCCAAAACATTGGATAGAAGATACAAATGATTTTGATGGTAGACATTACATAGATACACATAATCATATAGGTGTTATATCTGCTAATAATATCAAAGTTGATTCTTAGTTGATTCAAGTTCTGATAGTTTACTCATAGACAGATCAAAGAATATATTTAGCTTCGATATTAGAGTAGAGTCTATTGAAGATATTTTAGCTAAGAAAATTGTTTTCAGAAAAAAAGACAATAAGGCTAGAGATATTTTTGATATAGCCGTGGCAATCAGTAAAGATGATAGTATCATAGATAACTTACTAAGAGATGAGAGAATTAATAAAGAAGATTTGAAAATATTTTTAAATGCACTTGAGAACATAAATATGCAAAAGTATAAAATCGATATAGATCTAGTTGAACCAATAGCTCAATATATTTCTATTGGGAATAAAGCTCCGCAATTTATAATTGAGCACATAAAAAGTCGCATAAAGTAAGTCGATAAAACCGTCACCAAAACAGGACACTAAACTTCACTTAATTTCCTAATATACAGGAAATACTCAAAGAATTAAGCCTTTATTTCCTACAGTTTCCGGTAATAGTAGGAAAAGAAGTATCTTCGTAATAAACATGTATTTTCATCATTCTACAACCCTCAAACTCACCTCATACATATACTGCTGTAGAGGGAGCATATCTTCATATATCTCATAAAGTGTCTCTATCAGTTTCTCTCCATCTACTACGAGTCCAGGGTCAAGAGTTTTAAAAGTTGCCATACCCTTATAAAGGGATAGATCTACATGTGACATACTTGCATCAAAACCTCTGGGATAGCGTTTATAGCCTTTTTCTAGATGGGTATAACCCTTTCCCTTATTTTTAATATCTAAGAGGATACCGTAAAGCTCTTCGCGTTTAACATCATCTTTTATATACTCACGAAATGCATCAAGCATAGGTTTTTCAAACCATCTCACACCTACTGCTACCATAAGCTCTTCAGGAGAAAAGTGCATATAAAAACATGAACTCTGCATTCGTTTGTTATTTCCCTGCCAGAAGATGACACCTATTCGTTCTTTTATAGGTATTTTATTTACACCCATTCTTCTTGAGTCTCTATAAATTCTATAGAGCGATTTGTTAATTTTAGGTTCTGCATTTATAGTGGGAACGAGAGCTTGAAGGTGTTCACCCATCTCAACTACAAAAGCTCGAGATGGATTCAATATAGTGGCTTCATACTCAGACTTATGAGCTAAAAACCACTCCTTATTGTTATTTTCCTTTATCTTCTTTAAAAAAGGAAGTGCAGTTTTAGGAAAACCTTGAAACTCCATAGACTCCCCTTGCTTATGCTATTTTTCTGTTTCTAAATGCCAGAAGTATAACTATCGCTAAAATACCATAAGTCACAGGTACAAAGTCAGGGATAGGAACAGGATCACCTTTTGCATACGAGTGCATCCCAGCGAGGTAGTAGTTCACTCCAAAGTATGTCATAAGTACTGATGTAAATGCTAGTAATGAGATAACACTATAGTTAAACTCATTATAAACTGACTTGATAAAACGTAGATGAACTACCACTGCATAGACCAAGATAGTTACAAGTGCCCATGTCTCTTTTGGATCCCAACCCCAGTAGCGACCCCAAGACTCATTTGCCCAAACGCCACCTAAGAAGTTACCAACACTAAGAAGAACAAGTCCAACCATAAGGCTCATCTCATTGATGGCGTTTAACTCTTTGATAGAGAGTGCTATCTGCTCACGGTTTTTCTCAGTTGCTATTGCATAAAGAAGTACCGTAATGAAACCAAGAAGTGCCCCTAGACCTAAGAAACCATACGAAGCAGTAATCATACTCACATGTATGCTCAACCAGTAAGAGTTCAGTACGGGTACAAGGTTTGTCACCTGAGGATTCATCCAGCTAAGGTGTGCTACAAAGAGGATAAGACCTGCAAGTATCGCCGTAGCTGCGAGAGTAATAGGCGAGTGCTTTGAGAAAATAAATCCTGCAAGAACAGTAGCCCATGCGATGTATGTCATAGACTCAAAACCATTACTCCACGGAGCATGTCCTGAGATATACCAACGAAGTGCTAGTCCCATAGTGTGAAGTAAAAAGAAAACTACTAAAAGCCCTAAAGCAGAACGAGAAAGTAGTTTCATCTTAATCTTCGGGTAGATGATGTTTGCAAAACTTGCAAAAAGAAGAACAAATCCCATCACAAAATAGAGTGGCCAAAGAAGCTCAAAAATATTTGTGCTGTTATAAAAAAGTTCTGCTTTTACTTTATCTGCACTTGGATAAACTGCTGCACCATACTTATGCTGGTAAACAGCGATTTTTTCTAAGGCTTTATCAGCATCATTCCACTTTCCACTGCTAAGAGCTTCATCAACTGCTGTAAAATAAGTAACTGCTATATCTCTAACTACTAAACCCTCTGCCGGTGTAAATGTTTTAAGTGCTTCTATTGTTGCAAACCATTTGTTATTTACATTATTTGGTTGTGGCCAAATTTTTAGTAGAGAACCTGTAAATACCATATATGCAACATTCACTTTTTCATCAACTTTAAGTACTGCTTTGTCTAACTTATTTCTATCTTTTGGAGCTTTACGTGCTGCTACATCTACAAGTTCGCTGAGCTTATAACCTCTCATTTCCTTTGCATCTTGAAAAAACTGTGAAAATGAAACATATTTTGCATCATGCTTTGCACCTATTGCATCATTGATCTTAGGATCACCTGTGCGAATAAGTTTTATATCTCTATAAATATCAGGGCGTATCATCATACCTAGTATTACTTGGTCTGCATTTAAGGACTTAGAACCTATTTTAATATCTGCACTTCTATGCATCTTTGCTAATATTTCAATTGCAAGAGTATTCATAGGCTTCATTCGGCCTTTAGGGTCTTGAATAATTAACTTTCCAAACTCATCGGCATGGTGCTTGTTAAATGCAAGTATAGTCTTCAGTGCTGGGTCTAATTCTGCAGCAGTCGATGGAGTAGAGATAAATGCAACACTGAGTGCTAGAAGAGCAGGAACAACTCTCTTTGCACTCGCTTTAATAGCCTTATCTGCAAGTTTTGCAAATCTATGTTTTTTAGAAAAAAGTGACCAAAACAATCCTAGAGCTAAAAGAAAATAGCCGATATATGAAGGTAATGTTCCAGGATCATTATTTACTGAAAGAACTGTACCCTTTTCATCTCTATCATAAGAAGCTTGAAAAAATCTATATCCACGGTATTCTAAGATGTGATTCATATAAATTCTATATGGCATATTTATTCCCTTCTCTTTATCTATAAGTACAACTTCACTCGCATACGATGCAGGAGACATAGAACCAGGATATCGATCAAGTTGAAAGTCTACAAGTTTTAGCTTAAACGGTAATTGAATATCTATCGCACCAAAGGCAAGAGCTATTTTGACACCATCAATCGTAACATCAGTTGGTGTGCCAATAACACCCTTACGACCATAAACAAGTACTTGTTTAGTCTTTCCATCTAGTATTACATTAAAACGTAAAGCATCTACTCCACCTGAATTCATACGCATCTTTCTATTCATTCGAGATTCTGAATTGCTAACAAGTTTTTTAGAAGCATGGGACATAAAATCGCGTAATACAAAACTTCCACCATCAACCATACTATAAAGTACTCTTTTATTAAGTTTATCTTTTGCATTTGCTTTTAACTCACCCTTAGAACGGTCTGCCATTCTAAAATATGAAAGTTTATTTTGATGCTCTATATATGGTGTTTCACCCTTAAGTAAGATTTTTACTACCGGCTTATTAAATGTACGATTTGAGTCAAAGTCTAATATAAATGAGCCACCATCAAAATAATCACCTTGTCCTAATGCAACTGGTTTCCCTTTGCCTTGTGCTGTTACCATAAACTTTGCTATTGGCTTTCCATGCTCTTTATCTTCAACTAAAGTTTCTACAGCATCAGGAATATATTTCACTAAATTAACAGTAACTCTTTTATCGTCTAAAGTTGTTGATAAAGAGAGACTATTATCTCCTCTCACTGAAAGATAGGCCACTTTATGAGCTTCAGCTGTTTTACCATTTGCACTTGCTTTAAGAGTTACAAATGTTTCTGCACTCAAAATTGAAGAAGATTCTCCTCCTTCACGAATATGCATACTACCCTCAAACCCAACATAACGAGTCACAGCTGCACCAAAAAGAATCACTAAGAAACCAACATGAAAAATAAATATTGGAGCTTTTTTAAGTGTATACATCTTATATTTGTATATATTAAATATTAGATTTATCGCTAAAAGTCCTAAAAGTACCTCAAACCAACGTGCATTATATATTTCAGCTTTTGCTGTCATCGTTCCAAAATCATTCTCAACTATAGTTGCATATCCAATTGATACTGCAAAAATAAGCATAAGAATTGCCATAGTTTTCATCGATGAGATGAAGGAGAAAATTTGTTTCATAATAAACCTTTAAAATTAAAAAAATATTGTAGTAGATATTAGCAAATAGATAGTGTCTAAATGTCCAATCTTCCTTACTTACTCTGGTTTTTGTGGAGAAAAATCCATACCCTGAATGAGCACATTTGGCTCCTCTTTTTTTTCTTCAAGTTTTTTCATAATCTCTATAGGTCGATCCATTTTGTAAAGAATAGTTTGAATGACTTTACCCCTCTTGTTAAACCACTGTTGTAGACCCTCTTTATAGTTATTTTTATAGTTTACTTCACTAAAAAGTTTTCCATCTTCGGTATACTCTTTTTGTAAGCCCTCTTTTTTGTTATTTTTATACATTATTTTAAGGGCTAACTGTCCGTTTTCAAAAAACTCTTTTTGTACTCCATTTTTATTATCATTTTTATAAAAGATTGTGTGTTTAACTTGTCCATTTGGAAAATATGACTGTTCTAATCCATTCAACTTTCCATGATTATAAAACATATCTGCTAGCTTATTACCTTCTTTGTTATACCATATTAATTTACCATTGCGTCTATTATTACTATAGTTAACCTCGTAAGCTAAGGTACCCATCTCATAGTAAACTTTTTCTATACCCTCTTTTATACCTACTCTTATATCTGTATTTGTACCATCTATATAATTTGTTTCAGCTTTAAGTTCTCCATGTTCAAAGTAGGTTTTTACAAGTTCAGCAGAGAGTGAAGCATTAAACAAGATAAGGGCAAATAGAGATTTTATAACAATATTCATAAAAGGTTTCCTTGAAGGTTTATTAGAATCTTATTTTAGTAAAAATATATTAATAGATAGATCTTTACTAAAACAATATATCCCTCAAAAAGAGGGATAATAAAAGGGAGGAAGCTTACTTCCATCCTTTTTTAACTATGTTTGTAGATTTTGAGTAAGGATACTTTTTGACTAACTCTTTTACAGATAGTTTTTGATCTCCACTTCTCATAAAGTGTGCTAGTGTTACTGCAGCCCAGTAATCATTTGCATACTCAGTATCTTTAAGTTGTGCTGGAACACCTTTTTTGTTTACTGTGTGACAAGCTGAACATGTTACAGGACCTGCATACTCACCATCAGGAGAATATTGAAGTGCTTGCTCATGTGTAGTTACGTCAACAGAACGCTCTTTACCATCATATCTAGTAGAGTATAAACCGTGTGTAGACTCATGACAAGTTTGACAAGCTATATCTCCGTGACCTTTAGAGTATCTGTATAAAGAGTACTTATTAGGTAAGTCGATTGGAAAATACTTTCCACCAGTTTCAGACTCAACAAATGGAGCAATATGACAATCAGCACAGTGAGGCTCAGCTGCTGATAACCACCAGTCGTTACCACCAGAGGCTGCTTTATATGGTACTTTTCCACCACTTGGGTGATTCCATGGTTTAAGATCTAACTTACCTTTTTTCCCTACATTTTTCACTAATACTGCTGATTTATGCTCAGAGTAGTATTTAAGAACTTCATTATTACCTGTTGTTTTAGGGTCAGCAATTGCATTAAATGCTTTTGCATCTCCACCAGAGATAGCAGCAATAATTTCCTTTAGAGTTTTATTTCTCAGAGTTGTACCAGATTGTATACTATCATGAGTAATATTATCACTATTTTGAAATTCTTGTGCCACTTTTGTGTGACAGTTAGTACAGTATAAACCGCGCATTTCAGACTTTTTACCATGCTCATCTTTCATAGAAACTTCGTTAAGTTGGTACTTACCGTAGTTGTTTAAGAAGAAAGGAGGTTTAGCATTAGGATTTGAATGAGCATCACGTCTTACATAACAACCACCTCCAGATGTTCTAATATCACCTTTAGAGAAACGACCTTCACCATATCTATCTGTTACACGGAATGGATTTGAATCATCATTCATGTTAGGGTTTTGGAAGTGAGTTGGGTGACATGATTGACAAGCTTGGCTTCTACTAGCACCATCAGGCATTGGAACTATAGCTAAATGAAAACCATGAATTGCTTCAGAGAGTGGCTTTGCATGTACAGCTTTATAACCAGATGCAGTTACCCGAGGCTCTTGTAAGTTTCCAGATACATTGTCACCGTGACAATCTGTACAGTTAACCATACCAGTACTTCCAAGCCTATTACCTGATGCATTAGGATCATAATGACTTAAAAATGTTGTTCCATGATGTGCATCATGAAGAGAGAGAATATTTATAGAAGCTTCTGATAGTCTTGCCATATACTCTGATTCATCAGCATATGTTTTCCAATAGTTATACTCTTTATCCGAATACTTAAGACCCTCATCTCTAGCCATTTGTGCTGCTTTACCATTTCTTGAGTGACAAGCATAACAGTTAGGAATATCAACTGGGTTCGTACCGAAGTATGAAACATCTGATCCATCATTATTTTTCACACCTTTTCCACTACGATCATGCATCTCTACAACAGATTTTTGAAATGGTTGAAAATCTTTTTGTGTTACAGAACGGATAGAACCCTTTCTTGTGTTATCGTTAAATGCAGTTAAAGGAAGACCAAGTGCATCCCAAAGATGGGAAGCAGTTAATACTAACTTCACATTTTTAACAGCAGGAACAAGTGTATCTGTCATTACAACATTACCACCATCTTTTCCAGCATATACAAGGTAAGCACCAGAAAGTGGCATACCAGAAGGACCAGAATCAACACGAACTGGAATTTGACGACCGATGCGTAAACGATCTTTAGATGTAGCCCCAGCAGGAATAGTCCCTTCTAAATCTTTATATATAAATAGGTGAGTCCAAACATAGTTGGCAACATTGTCTCCAGCTGAATCAAGATGACCATCTCCATCACTATCTTTTGGTACATTCCAGTAACGCATTTTATTACCTTCACTATATGAGTTGTCTTTTATATAGTAATAAAGCTTTACATCATCATCTGGACTTAAAAGTTTTGGTAATTTTCCACTTGCACCACTTTTTATTGCTTGTGCTTGTACTGAGTTATATGGTGGAATTACACAACAATAATCCATTGAAAAACCAACGCAGTGCATACCAAGTTCATAGTTAATAAACACATTATATTCATTTTTTGGTTGATAAGCAACTTGCTTCTTACCATTTGCATCAAGTTCTGTATACTGCTTTAGCTTAGTTAACTTGAACGGTGGGTTCTTGTCATAAGCAAAAACAGTAGAAGCAGTTATTGACATAAATGCAAGCGAAGCAGCTAGCAAAACTAGTAGATTTTTCTTCTTCATTTTCTCTTCTCCCTATATATTAAAATTCATGTTAAGTATTACATTTTATAATTTAAGTTAAGCTGAAACTAGAGGTAAACGAAAGGTAAATATCATAAGAAGTTCTTATGTGATATTAAATTGATATATTAGAAATAATAAAACTATTTTCGACGAAATATTACTAAAAAATTACCATTTTCTAGTTCTTTTGATTCGTAGGAAAACAGAGTTGCTATTCGCTCATATAGTGGCATTGGCTCATGAAAATAATTAACTCTTAAGATATCATTTTCATTTTTTAGCATCTCTAATGTCACTATAGTATTTACCATAGGCTCAGGAGGAGAACACTCAGTCGCATCAAATTCATAAACATTGAGTCCATCCTCTTGATAGTTATATATTTCTAAAGTAGCCCTCGGTACTGTTACTAATTTTTTTTGCATACTATTTTCCTTCTTGTTTATTTTATTATTTAGCAAGTTTAATTTTGAAAGCTTTTCGATTTCCTTCAATCAACTCTACATAGCCACCATGTGCCTCTGCAATCTGCTGTGAGAGTACAAGTCCGAGACCATTACCCTTCTCTTTTGTACTCTTAAATGCTTCAAAAAGATCTTTTGCATTTTCGATAGGGATACCACTATCATATATCTCAAATATATGATAATTTGTATCACTCCTATAAGATAGCTCAATAACCCCATCTTCCTCATCATCTAACTCTATGGCATCTATAGCATTGATAAGAAAGTTTGAAAAGAGCATATCAAGAAGATCCTTATCTGCATTGAGTCTGAAATCTTCACTAGGAAATTTAAAGTGAATATCTTTTGAGTAAGCATAATATCCAATAGAAATATCAACAGAGGCTTTTAACTCACTCCATAAAAACTCTTTTTTTGTAGCATCAACACCTTTTGAAAACATCAAAGTAGCTTTTATAATTCGTTCTATTCTCGCAACAGAGTTTTGGATCTCTTCGACTATAGGTATATTCTCAGTAAGTACACGTTTTTTAAGTGTAGAACTCATCAAAGAGATAGCCCCTATTGGGTTACGAATCTCGTGAGAGAGGTGTGCTGCCATCTGCCCCATAGTTGCAAGATTTTCTTTGCGTTTTTGCTCTGTTATATCTGTTGCAGAGAGCATTATTTTATCTTTGTATGAAGAGCTTTTTATAAGGTATGAAGAGTTGTTAAACTTTAACTCATAATCTTCACTCTTATACTCAAGTAACTTCAGAAGTTCCCAGAGTTCTCTCGCTTGCGAGTTTTGTAAGAAGATAGTATTGTCATTATTTACAATCCAAATAGCATTTGGAAGAAACTCTACTACCTTTTCAACTGTATCCTGCAAGTGAGCATAGGAAGACTTAAGTTCATTAAAATCTGCCTCAACTTTATAGGTCTGTTCTATTAAAAGGTTAAGTTCCTCTGGAGTTACTGTGGACATATTTAGTTCTTAAATGCTACTAATATTTTATAAAGTGAGTGTGCATCATCACTTCCTGCTAGTTCACGAATAGAGTGCATACCTAGAGTTGGTAATCCTACATCTATAGTCTCTATACCTAATCGAGTTGCAGTAATAGGACCTATGGTTGATCCACAGCCCATATCGCTACGAGTAACAAAGTGCTGTAGGGGCTCATCTATACTCTTGGCACTATCCATAAACTTTGCGATAGTTGTAGAGTTTGAAGCATAACGCTGGTTGGCATTTACTTTTATGACTACACCTTTGTTCATGTGTGGTGTGTGCTGTGAGTCATGTTTAGATGGGAAGTTCGGATGAATGGCATGGGCATTATCTGCACTTATCATCATCGAGCTTCGTATCATCTGCATATACTCATCCATATCGCCAAACATCCGCTTGAGTGTCGACTCCAAGAAACTCCCAGCTGCTCCACTTGTTGACTCACTTCCCACCTCTTCATGGTCACTTGCTATAAAAAGCATAGGTTTGCTCGCATCTACACTACAGAGACTTAACATTCCAACATAACAAGAGAGAAGATTATCAAGTCTAGCACTAGAGATAAAGTCATCTTGCAGACCTACAAAAGCAGCTGACTGAGTATCATAAAAACTTAGCTCACTTGCATAAATCTCTTTGACATCTGGTCGCCCTATTCTATCTAACTGCCAACGAAGAAAAGTATCTAACTCAAAACTCTCATCTGTTGTAAGTATGGGACATACATCTGTCTGTTTGTTCACAGTTTTGTCCTTGTTCGCCTTGTCATCAAGGTGAATAGCAAGTGAAGGAATAGTCGCAATAGCCTTTTTCACATCTATAAGAGTATCTTGAATATGGCCCTGCATATCAAGGTAAGAGATACGACCAGCCAAAGAGAGGTCACGGTCAAACCATGGCGTTAAGAGTAACCCACCATAAGGCTCAACGCCAAATTTCACTATACCATGCTCTTTTATAACTGGATTTGGCTTGAGTTTAAGGTTTGGCGAGTCAGTATGTGCGCCCACCATCAAGTAGTTTTTCTCTTGTTTTGGGTAAGTAAATGCTATAACACTAGAGTCATTACGAGTTACATAGTACTTCTGCCCTGCTTGAAGCTTCCATTTTTCCACTTCATCAAGCTTTACAAAGCCTGCATTCTCAAACATCATCGACATATTTTGTGTCGCATGAAAAGGTGTCGGTGAAGCATCTAGAAAACCTAAAAGCCCTTCATTAAAATCTTGTTTTTCCATACTATACCTCTTTATTATGCTCTTGTAAAAAGAGTTCCATATCTTCTTTTGTAAGTGGTCGGGAGTATAAATACCCTTGAATATTTCTACATCCATGCTCTAATAAAAACTCTTTTTGATAAATAGTCTCTACACCTTCTGCCACAACATCTAGATTTAAACTTTTACATAGACTAATAATCGTTTTTGTTATAGCAATATCTTCAGGATCATCAGGAAGATTATCTATAAATGATTTATCAACTTTGAGTTTATTTATTGGAAGTTTTTTCAAATAAGCAAGAGAAGAGTATCCTGTCCCAAAGTCATCAATAGAGATAGCAATACCTAGTTCACTTATCTTTTGGAGTGCAGTAATCGCTTTAAGTGGATTACTCATCACTTGTGTCTCTGTAACTTCAAACTCTAAGTTCTCAAAGAGACACTTTTTCTCTGCAACAATCTCTTTGACAAAGTCAATAAAATCATCTTGGTGAATCTGTTTCATAGCTAGGTTCAGAGAGAGTTTTCCAGGAGTATACCCTTCTTCATGCCACTTTCTAAACTGTGTTATAGCCTTCCCCATCACTATACGATCAAGTTCAATAATCATCCCGTTTGCTTCAGCTAAAGGAATAAACTTATCAGGAAAAATTAATCCCATTGTTGGATGATTCCACCGAACTAGAGCTTCCATTCCAATCACATTATCGGTAAGAGCATCTACTTGTGGCTGGTAGTAAACACAGAGCTCATCGTTTTTAAAAGCCTTACGAAGTTCAGTCTCTATATAAATCTTTTCTAAAGACTTCTGTGTCATCCCTTCATCATAGTAACTATAAGTATTACGACCATTCGCTTTTGCTTTATACATCGCGGCATCAGCATTTTTTAGAAGTGTGTTTATATCTACACCATCATGAGGGTAAATAGCTATACCAATACTCATAGAAATATGTATGACATTACCTTCTATAGTAAAAGGTTCCTTGAATACTTGCATACCATTAGTAATAATTCTTTCTATATCATTTGTATTCTCAAGGTTGTTTAAAACAATAGAAAACTCATCACCGCCAAGTCGTGACAGTGTATCTGAAGTACGTAATTTACTCAGCATTCTTTTACTCACATCTATAAGAATCTTATCACCTATGTGATGACCAAGAGAATCATTTATCTCCTTGAAGTGATCGAGATCGATGAAAAGTACTGCCATCTTATGTTTATAGCGTTTAGCCATGTTTATAGCCTGCATAAGTCTATCCATAAAAAGTATTCTATTTGGTAATCTAGTTAATGCATCATGATTTGCTTGAAAAGAGAGCTCTTCTCGTTGTTCTTTTAAGATATGTAAACTCTCTTCTAAATCAACCTGTATCTTTTTAAGTTCTGTAATATCACGACCTGATCCAACAGTCCCCATTACTTTCCCATCTGCATCATAAAAAGGTGCCTTAAAAACTTCAAGGTAAAGTAGCTTACCCTTAACATTTCCATACTCTTCAAACTTCATTGCTTTGTTAGTATCTATCACTACTTGATCACTATTAAAACAGAGTTCTCCAAATGTATGCCAATTTGGCTTATCACTATGAGCTTTTCTCTCTCGAAGAGCAAAAAAAACATCCCCCTTCCCTATAGGTTCCTGTGTATCTTTTGCCATTAATAGACCCTCACAGATCGCTTTGTTCACATAAAGATAATTTCCATCAAGATCTTTCATCCACAACATATCAGGGAGGTTCTGTGTCAAAAGTTCTAATAATTCGGAATTGTGATCTCGTAAATCTTCTAAATTAAATGGCATCTCTTCTCCTTATCTTATCTAACATCCAAGCACATCGATAACTTCATTACCCTCTAAACTTGCAAGTATCTTACTATCTACCCGAATAGCTGAATCTATAACAACATTATGCAACTTTGATACTATAGTTATGCTTAAAGGTCGATTTCCTCTGTTTTGGTTTATAAGTGTATAGAGTGTATCTAGCACTGTTGGGTCTGCATCTAGTCTTACTGCTAGATTTATCGGTGTGGGAGGTGCTTCTTGAACCTCTTTTTTGACCTTCTTTGTCTCACGTTTAGCTTCTTTAAGAGTCATTATCTTGCTTATACCTATACGAGGGCCAAAGTCTGTATGTGTTATTTTTCCCTTAAACGCGATAGGCTCTTCTTTGTTCATCTCGTCTAGTTTTTCTAGCTTGTCACTAAAGAGCATTATCTCTATATTTCCATGAAAGTCCATAAGGTTTACTATACCAAACTGATTGCCTTTTTTACTCATCTTTATCGTAACATCTTCGACCTTACCGATGAAGATAGCATAAGAACCATCTTTAGCACTTTCTAACTCTGAAGAAAGAGTGTAGCTGAGTTCATCCATCTCTGCACGGAATTCATCCATAGGGTGACCACTTACATAAAAGCCTAAAGTATCTTTTTCAAACTCTAAAATCTCTTTGAGTTCATACTCATCACTATTTTTTAGGTTTAGCTCTACAGTTGTTATATCTTCATCATCACCAAAGAGACTTCCCACTGCATTTTTCTTCGCTTCACTCGCTTTTTTTGCTGTATCTACTATGAGTTCTATCTGGTCAAGAAGGGCTTTACGGGAGTAACCATATCTGTCAAATCCACCTGACTTAATGATGGCTTCGATAACTCGCTTATTTACTTTTGAAGGCTCTATACGGTTGACAAAGTCTTGCCATGAAGTATAGTCACCATTTGCCTCGCGTTCTTCAAGCATAGCCTCGATGGCAGCCTGCCCTACTCCCTTGATACCACCAAGGCCGAAGAGAACGATGTCTCTTCCCTCTTTGGTAATAGCAGAGAACTCTAGCTGAGAGTCACACACATCTGGGGGTCCCAGTTCAATCCCCATGCGTTTAACCTCATCGATGTAGCGAACAACTTTTTCTGTGTTGTCCTTATCTGATGTAAGGAGTGCCGCCATAAACTCGTTTTCATAGTAAGTTTTCAGCCATGCTGTTTGGAAAGTTACCATCGCATAAGCAGCAGAGTGAGACTTATTGAAACCATACCCAGCAAACTTCTCAATCAAGTCAAAAAGTGCAGAAGCAAGCTTATAATCAAGTCCAAGTTTTTGTGCACCCTCAGAGAAAAGACGGTTATACTTCTCCATCTCTTCAACTTTTTTCTTACCCATAGCACGACGAACAATATCCGCCCCACCAAGACTCATACCACCGATGATCTGCACGATCTGCATAACCTGCTCTTGATACACAATCATTCCATAGGTTGGCCCGAGTGTATCTTTTAGCAGGTCAAAACTAACCTCTTCAAAAGGGTAAAATACTTTTTTACGCCCATGCTTACGCTCGATGAAGTCATCAAGCATCCCAGACTCCATTGGTCCCGGTCTGTAGAGTGCCAAGACCGCAATAAGGTCTTCAAAATTATCTGGCTTGAGGCGTTTGTTCAAGTCCTGCATACCACTAGACTCTATCTGGAACATTCCAACAGTCTCACCAGTTTGGATAACCTCATACACATGCTTATCATCCACATCTATCTCATCCCAGTTTACATCTACATCGTAGCGGCGTTTGATGAGCTTGACTGCGTTTTGGATAACATCAAGAGTTTTTAAACCAAGGAAGTCAAACTTAATGAGGTCGATATCTTCCATGTAGTTTAGCGAGTACTGCGTTACAAAGGTATCTTCACCCGATGGCTTATAAATAGGTGTCTTTTTCCAAAGCTCTTCATTTGAGATAACTACACCTGCAGCATGGATACCGGAGTTGCGTTTAAGACCCTCTAGCTTCTTTGCAAATTCCCAAACTCTCTTGGCGTTTGCATCGCTCTCGATAAGCTCAGAGATTTTTGGCTCTTTTTGAAAAGCACCATCTCTAAACTCTCCACCCTTGGTTTTACCATTAAGAGTTATTCCAAGTTCATCAGGAATAAGCTTTGCCATTTTATCTGCTTGACTCAGTGGCATATCTAAAACACGGGCAACATCACGGATGACTCCCTTTGCAAGAAGTGAACCAAATGTAATGATCTGTGCGACTTGATTACGACCATACTTTTCAACAACATAGTCTATAACCTCTCCACGACGAGCCTGCATAAAGTCCATATCGATATCGGGCATTGACACACGCTCAGGGTTTAAGAAACGCTCAAAGAGCAAGTCATACTTCATAGGGTCGATGTCGGTGATGTCAAGTGAGAAAGCCACGAGACTTCCAGCAGCAGAACCACGTCCAGGCCCTACAGCTATACCCATGCGTTTTGCAGCGATAACAAAGTCCCAAACGATCATCATATACCCAGGGAACTTCATAGAGTTGATGATGTCCATCTCATAGACTAAACGCTCTCTATACTCTTGATGGCGTTCAGGTGGCACTATTTTGAGACGATTTTCAAGTCCTTGCTCACATTTGTAGATGAAGTACTCAGCGTCATTTTTATCTGCTGCGAGCATATGGAGTTTTTTCTCATCTTCACTCGGATTTTCAGGGAGAGGTGCATCATCTTCATGGTCTATTTCAAGCCCATCAGCCTTAGCATACTCTTTGGTAAACTTAAAGTTAGGTGGCGTTGGTGTTTTGACAATAGGCACATATGGCTCACACTTGTTCACTATCTCTTGTGTCGCTTCTAAAGCTTCAGGAATATCGGCAAAGATTCTCGCCATCTGCTCAGGCGACTTAAGATAAAACTCATGTACAGAGTGACGCATACGGTTTGGGTCATCATAGAGCTTATTCATCCCAATACACATAAAGGCTTCGTGATACTGTGCATCATTTGGAAAAGTGTAGTGAGTGTCATTAGTTGCGACTACTTTTATGCCTGTCTCACGAGATATTTTAAGTATTTGCTCATCTATAAAGAGCTGATCCCCGATACCGTGACGCATAAGCTCAAGATAAAAATCATCGCCAAATATCTCTTGATACTCTCGAGCTACTTCAAGTGCTCCCTCATATCCTAAAGCACCATTACGGACATTTCTCTCATTTTGTAGATTTAGATGCCAAGACACCTCACCCTGAAGACAAGCAGAGCTACAGATAATCCCCTCACTATGTTCACGGAGCTCTTTTTTATTGATACGTGGAAAGTAGTACATCCCTTTAATAAATGCCTGAGAAGAGAGATACATAAGGTTTTGATAGCCCACTTTATTTTTCGCATAAAGACAGACATGAAAACGCTGTTTTGTGCTTCTGTCGTTTATCTCTTCACCATTATGGATATACCCTTCTATCCCTATGATTGGTTTGATTCCAGCTGCTGTCATCTGCTTATAAAAGTCGATAGCACCGAACATATTTCCATGGTCAGTCATAGCGACACTTGTCATACCGAGCTCTTTTACTCGTGTCACTAAGTTTGTAAGTTTGTTGGCACCATCGAGCAGTGAGTACTCTGTATGGAGGTGGAGATGTGTGAAGGGTTGTACGCTCAAAATGAGTCTCCTAGAAAATAAGAAATATAAAGTGATTATAGTCAGTTTCTCTTAATGTGGGTTAATAGTTTTACTTTAAAGCCCTTTCGTTTCTTCTTTTAAGTAAAAAAATATTAGAATGATGCATGAAATATTATTTATTATTACTTACATACACTTCACTCGTTTTTGCAGGTGCTTCTATCAGTCCTATCGTTGTCCCAAAAAACCTAAATGCAAAGAAGGTTTCTTTGGGCAAAAAGCTCTTTTTTGATGCTCGTTTATCACAAGACAATACTATTGCCTGTGCTTCGTGCCATATACTCTCAGAGGGTGGTGATGATAACATGCAGTTTTCCTTTGGTATAAAGGGTCAGCAGGGAAATATAAATGCACCTACTGTACTCAATGCTGTAAATAACTTTCGTCAATTTTGGGATGGTCGAGCAAAAGATCTTCAAGAACAGGCTTTAGGACCAGTTGAAAATCCTGTTGAGATGGGGTCACACTTCCCAACTCTTATAAAAAAACTCCAAAAGACAGAGTATGCAAAGCTTTTTCAAGATGCTTATGGTCAAAAAATATCTAAAGAAAATATTACCAATGCCATCGCTGAGTATGAAAAAACCCTCGTAACACCAAATGCACCTTTTGATAAATATCTTCGAGGAGATAAAAATGCACTCACCCAAAAGCAAAAGGAAGGATATGAACTTTTTAAAACAAAAGGATGTATCTCTTGTCATAATGGTATCAATATAGGAGGTAATCTCTACTCTAAGTTTGGTGTCATTGAAAATGCAAATACAAATAACCTCGGCAGATACAATGTCACAAAAAAAGAGCGAGACAAATACTACTTTAAAGTACCAAGCTTAAGAAATATTGCACTTACTGCTCCCTACTTTCATGACGGAAGAACGAGTAGTCTAAAAGAGGCGATAAAAACTATGTCTCAGCTACAGCTTGGTCGAAATTTTTCAGAGTCTGATATAGAAAAGCTTGAATCCTTTTTACAATCACTCACCGGTGAACTTCCTAAAGGGAGGAAGATATATGTTCCGTAAATTTGACATCATTACTATTATACTCTCTCTTACAATTATAGGATTTATAGGAACACTTTTCTATTTGAATCAAAATAATAAGGATAATAAATACTTTCTTCACACTCAAAAACAGTTTACCAAGCTCGCTACACTCCAAAAAGATTTTGATTTTTTTATAAAAAACCCACTTAACTATACAAACTATGATACGATTACTAAAGAAGCAAATACCTTTGATAAAACACTTACTGACTTAAAAAAATCTCTTCATCCATGTATATTGAACAAAAGGTTTGTGCAAAGTTTCAAACAAATTCGCCCAAGTTATCTCTTAGAACGCGATGTACTTGAGTATCAAAAATCTCTCAATGCAGTCACATTAAATACTCTTCATTATCTTTTTGATCTACGTATTACAATCAATAACACAGACTCAATTTCCAATATTCAAAAGAAACAAATCGATGAATTACTTTTTTTACTCATGCAGGTTTTTTCTGGTCTCGATACACAGACAAAGACAG
>WFNM01000106.1 GCA_015488615.1 Sulfurimonas sp. | reverse complement strand
GTATGTTCTTATTAACAACGAACCGCATACTCGCTTTGAGTTTCGTGACTTTGGAAGTTTTGATGTTTGGGGCTTTGGTAAACACATCGCTCTTGATGCAGCACTAGCAATTCTCGCAGCCAATGAATCGATGGAGATAGAAGAGATACGAAAAAACCTTCTTAACTTCAAAGGTATTAAAAAACGTTTTGACATTGTCGGAGCAGAAAATGATGCTGTCATCATAGATGACTACGGTCATCATCCAACAGAGATAAAAGCGACTTTTGAGTCCGTAAAAGAGTATGCAAAACTTAAGGGATTTGATAAGATAACAGCTATTTGGCAACCACATAAGTACTCTCGTACTATCGATAATCTTGATGATTTTATCACTTGTTTTGATGGAGCCGATGAGCTTATCATCCTTCCTGTTTGGGCAGCTAATGAAACTCCTCGTGCTATAGATTTCGTAGAAAAGTTCAAACGCTATAACCTCACAATGGCGGACAGTATCCAAAGAGCAAACAACCATATCACCGTCATCAAAAATGCCAAAGATATGCAGATGCTTGACCGTGGACTTATCATTGGCTTTGGTGCTGGGGATATAACCTATCAGATAAGAGGTACTGCTTAATGGCATACATGGCAGGACTTATAATCGCTGGACTCTTTTTCTTAGTACTTCACTACTTTACAGAGCTTCAAAAAACACAAAAAATGGGAGTTACAGCTGTTGTTTTAGGTGTTATTTTAAGTGCTATATTTTACAATACTTATCAAAATATACAACAAGAAAAGATGCTATCAGTCGTACTAAAATATAAGCAAGGTAAAAATGTTTATTGTAATGGTGAAGAGGTTAATGCAAGTACTCACACTCTCAGTATAGGAACTTATACTTTTATAGGTAAAAAAGGGACTCCAAACTATGCACAGATGATTAGTGTTTCTAGTTGCGAGTAAAACTGACTCTATTTTCCTTAAGTTTACTGGGCTTTATATATCTGTGTTACAATTACGCATATGAAAAAAAATAAGCAATCAAAAATAGACATTTTAATACAACAACTCGATCTCTCTGAGCATATAGAGCAGTTCCAAAGCTTCTTCTCTCGTGCACATTCACTCTACATTGAGGGTGATCAAGAGCTTCACTTTCGCTATATCAAAGCACTTGATGCGCTAGAGTTTAAAGCTCCCCCAAAAGTTATAGAGTTCACAGTTATCAAACAGCATCTTAAAAAACATGGTGTGCTTAACTTCGAGCAGATTTTTGAGATAGTTAAAGTTGTTCGCTACTTCCGCTACTTCAAAAACCGTAACATTGATGGGCTTATCGGGGAGTGGATGAGTAAGTTTGATATTCCTCTTAAGTTTACTGAGGTGGAGAAGTACTTCACTAACGATGGAAAATTTGAAGAAAATCTCGACGAAACACTCTTTGGCCTAAGTGCTCGCATAAAAGAGCATAGAAATGAGATGAGTGGCTCTCTTAAACGCATGATGGGAAGTTCTAAACTTGCAGGCTACCTTGTAGATACTCAAGTCCACTTTGTCAACAATGAGGATTGTCTTTTGGTTCGTGGTGGATTTAACCATGTGCTTAAGGGTGCTGTAGTTGGACGAAGTACAGGTGGATTTTTCTTTGTATCCCCTGATAGTATACTCAAGGCAAAAGAGAAAATTCGTTTTATAGAGCAAGAGCGTGAGGCGATATTTTATCAGTATGCTCAGGAGTTTTCTACCAAACTAGCAGAACTTCAAGGCTTTATCGCGTTTATAGATAAAGAGTTTACGAAGTTCGATAACTACCAAGCTCGTGTCTTATTTGCCAAGAGTAAAAATATGCAACTCATTAAGAGTAAAAAAGACTCTAAAATAGTCCTCTCAGGATTCATGCACCCTGCCCTACACAACCCAAAGCCTATAGATGTAAACTTCTCAAAAAATATCTTAATGATTACTGGAGTAAACGCCGGAGGAAAGACTATGCTTCTTAAAAGCATCCTCGCCTCTGCGTTTATGGCGAAGTACATCATCCCTATGAAGATAGATGAACATAAATCGCATATCGGTTCGTTTAAAACAGTACTCAGCATCATAGATGACCCCCAAAGTGTCAAAAATGACATCTCTACTTTTGCTGGACGTATGCAGGAGTTTTCTCGAATATTTCAAGAAACTTCAGCGCTTGTTGGTGTCGATGAAATAGAGCTTGGAACGGACTCCGATGAAGCAGCAGCACTCTTTAAAGTCATACTTGATGACCTTATCAAACGCAGACAAAAGGTCGTCGTTACTACCCACCATAAACGCCTAGCTGCCCTTATGGCTGACCGTGATGATGTAGAGCTTATGGCTGCTATCTATGATGAAGAGCAGAGAAAACCGACCTATGAGTTTATGCAGGGTATCATAGGAAAGTCTTATGCATTTGAGACTGCAGCGAGATACGGCATACATGCCAACCTTGTTAAAGAAGCAAAAATAGTCTATGGAGATAACTCCGAAAAGCTCTCACTTCTCATAGAACGCGGTTCACAACTCGAACGCGAGCTCAAACATAAACATAAACTTGTCGATGACAAGTTAGATGCTCTCAGGAAAAAAGAGTTGCAACTCAAAGAGAAACGCGAAGAGCAACTCAGAGAGATAGAAGAACAAAAGGCCGCACTTAAACGCAGCTATGATGTAGCTATCAGCGAAGCCAAAGCTGCTGCAAAAGCTAATGATAGCAAGTCTATCCACCGTGCTATGAGTAAGGCGAACAAAAAGCTCCCAGCAAAAGAGGAAGAGCCTAAACGCGATGTGGCGTTTAAGGTGGGTGATGTTGTGAAGTACCACTCAAGCCGAGGAACTATCATCTCTATGAGAGGTGAAAAAGATGCGACTATAGAAATGGATGGAATGAAAGTGCGAGTAAAAACAAAACACCTTCGCCATACTCAAGCTATAAATGTAAAACCAAAAACAGAGGTCAAACTCAGTGTAGAAAAGAGAGCAGGACTTAAATGCGACCTTCACGGAATGCGAGCAGATGAGGCTTGTGATGAACTAGATAAATTTTTAAATGATGCACTTGTTAATGGATGGGATGAAGTCATAGTCTACCACGGTATAGGTACAGGAAAACTTTCCTATGCTGTTAAAAACTTCCTTATAGCTCACCCTAGAGTACAAGGCTTTGTAGATGCACCTCCACATTTAGGTGGTTATGGGGCTAAGATAGTGAGTCTATAAATGGCAAAAAGTGTTGGGATTATTGGGGCTGGAGCGAGTGGGCTACTCACTGCCATCTTTTGTGCGAAAGCTGGACTAAAAGTAGAAATATTTGAGCAAAATACCAAACCAGCAAAGAAGATTTTAGTCTCTGGAAATGGGCGTTGTAATATCTCAAATGCTAATCTTTCTTCAAACGATTACTTCTCAGAAAATCCGAATTTTGTTAGCTATGCATTAGAGAGTTTTGGCTTTAAAGATTTTGAGAAGTTCACTCAGGAGTTAGGGCTACTGCTAACTACTCTAGATGATGGTCGTGCTTATCCTCTTAGTAATGAGGCAAAGAGTGTGGCAAAGATTTATGAGGAGTATGCTCGTAGTCTTGGTGTCATTTTTCATAATGAAAAGAAGATTACAGATATCAACGAGTTTAGAAAAAAACATGATGCAGTTGTCGTTGCTACTGGCTCTCGTGCAGCTTCTCACTTAGGTGGCAACAGTGATGGAGAGGAGTTTGCACTTGAGTTTGGACACACTATCATCCCTGCTTATCCTTCACTTGTTCAACTAGAACTTGACTCCAAGATAGCCCATAAGATGAGTGGAGCGAAGATAAATGCAGAGGTAACACTTCTCATAAACGCACAAAAAGAACAGACGCAAAGTGGCGATGTACTTTTTACTGCTTATGGTGTTTCCGGCTTTGCTATCCTTGACCTCTCACAGATGGCAAGTCAAGCACTACTGAACTACCAAGCAGTAGATATAAGCATAAATCTTCTTCCAAACTTTACTATGCAAAAACTTGCACAACATATTGCAAAGCAAGCACAGCAGATGCCTGCGTTTAGCATATTAGACATCTTAGTCGGGCTTGTGCCTAGTAAGATAGCCGCAGGAATTTTAGAAAGTTTAGATATCTTGCCAAACACTAAGGGCTCGGACATCCACACAAAACTCACAAAAAAGATAGCCAACCAGATGTCTAACTGGCGTTTTGAAGTGAGTGATACCCACGGCTTCAGACATGCGGAAGTGAGTGGTGGTGGCATAGATACAAGCGAAATAGATGAAAAAACGATGATGAGTAAAAAGTGTAAAAAACTCTACTTTACAGGAGAAGTCTTAGATGTAATAGGCAAACGCGGAGGCTACAACTTTGCATTTGCATGGGCAAGTGCCTTTCTTGCATCGCAGAGTATAAAGAGAGAACTCTCGTAACACCGGTTTTAACCGCTACTAGCAACTTTAAGCCACTATTTATACCGACTGAAGTCGGTGTTACAGGTTTACAAAATACAACAGACTCTACCTTGCTATAGACTATAACGAGGATATTTTCGAGCCGTCTATTTTTCATTCACTTTTAAAGTATAGAATAACGATAAAATATATTAGTACCCTTCATCTAGCCATAGGTATAGTCGAAGAGCTTAAACTCAAGTAAAAACTCTGGAGCAAAACATGAAACTCAAACTTACACTCGTGACCCTACTCGCTACACTAAATCTCTATGCCGTAACAGTAGGTGAAATACCAAAAGAGGTAGTTATCTCTGGTGACAATGGAGGTATGGTTTCTGATGGAAGTGCATGGGATTCAAAGAGCATCAAAGACAAAGTTTATGTGATGTTTTATGTAGATCCAGATGAAAAAGATGTTAATGAAGACTTTTCTCAAGCACTTAAGAAAAAAAATTATCGAGAGAAAGGCAACTTTGGCACTATTGCTATCATAAACTTAGCAGCTACATGGAAACCCAACTTCATCATAGAAAAGATTCTTAAAAGCAAACAAAAAGAGTTTCCAACAACTATCTATGTCAAAGATAAAAAGAGTGTTTTAGTGAAAGAGTGGAACGTAGAAGATGATGCTTCAGATATTCTCATCTTTGATAAAACAGGAAAACTACTTTTTTATAAATCTGGGAAGATGAAAGATTCGGATATGCAAAAAGTATTTAAACTCATAGAGGCTAACCTTTAGTATGAATAGTGAAAGCAATATCTTAGCTCTAAGTTTTAAGGATCTCTTTACTTCTAAGATGATTAAGTACTCCATACTACCATTTATATTCAGTATGCTTGTTCTCTATACCCTCTTTTTTGTTTTCGCAGGAATAGGGCTAGACTCCATTGGAAGTATGCAAATCCACTCTACTAGTACTACTATTCAAAATGGTATTCCAAATACCGATACATACACTGCGACACTTGAAGGTACTGCTCTTATCCAATGGCTTATGAGCCATGCTATAACTTCATGGATAGCAACTTTTTTAGTATACACAGTAGGAACACTTCTTACACTTTATTTCTCTATCTTTGTAGCAGTACTCATAGTGGGTTTTCTAACGCCAATTATACTCAAAGAAATACAGCGTCGACACTATCATGATGTTGAGATAATAGGACACTCTAACATTTTTGAAGGACTCTTTTTAACACTTAAATGGCTACTTGTAATGCTTTTAATGTTCATAGCTTTTATACCTCTATACTTTATTCCTATAGTAAATATAGTCGCTTTCAATCTCCCTCTTTACTACTTTTTTCATAAGATGATGACCTATGATGTAGGCTCTACTATCTGTACAAAAGAGGAAAACATGAAAATAAAGTTCTTTTATGCCTCTAAACTTAGACTCAAGACCTTAGGGCTTTATCTTATCTCGCTTATCCCTTTTGTAGTCTTTTTTGCCTCTGTATTTTATATCATTTATCTTGGACACTTCTACTTTTTAGAAACGAGAAAAATAAGACAAGAGTCTTAGATAGATTTATTATCTTCTTCTCAACTGCTAGTATTTTGCAGTTTAAAAAATATTTTGGCTATTATAAAGTAAATTTACTCTATAATAAGTAAAAACAGTGGAGAACATTTACTTTTGCCTAACACCTTATCAGCTAAATTTACAGTTTTCTTCTGGTTTACTTTTTTTATTATCAACCTTAGCATTTATCTTTTTACCACAGGATATCTCAAAGATATGCTACTTTCAAGCGAAAGAGAAAAAGTTGAATTTCTAATGGATACTCTTGAGCCTGTCATAGCTATTAATCTCTCTTTTGAACAGACAGGGGAACTTCAGCAACTCCTTGAAACAATTTATAAAGTCCCAAACATTACACAAGTCTCACTTGTCTCAAAAAACTACAACAAAGTACTTTCTGAAAAACAAGATATATCTAGACAAAGAAGCTATAAAACTTTTATAAATGACCCACTTACAGATCAAAAAATAGCAACCTTAACACTACACTACTCCAATAAGAATCTATTTCAGATTGAACAGAAAATCAAAACTGTAATGTTTAGTGTCTTAGCTTTTGCTTTAGTACTTTTTATGTTCTTCTATATCATCATAAAAAAAGAACTTAACATCCTTAACTATATTTCAGATACACTAAAGCAATATGCCCAAGATAAAAAATTAAAAACTATAGTAGTGAAAAATACAACAAGTGAAATAAAAACTATTGCAAATGTCGCTAATACTATGATGCAAAACATCTCCTCAAATCTTACTGAGCTTCATTCTTTTAATCAAAGACTTGAAAAAGAGGTTCAAACAAAAGTAGCCAAACTCCAAAACCAAGAGAAAATGATGATCCACCAGTCTCGTCAAGCTGCAATGGGTGAGATGTTAGAATCAATAGCCCATCAGTGGAGACAACCATTAAATATTATAGGACTTGCTTCATCAAATTTGGAACTAGGAAATTCTTTAGGTATTCATAACCAGCAAAATTTCCAAGAAAAAATGACAATTATCTCGGATAATATTAACTATATGTCAAGTACTATTGATGACTTTCGAGATTTTCTCAACCCAAATAGAGAACAAAAACTCTTTTATCCAACTGATGTAATAGAAGAAGTACTCAAAATTCTTAAAGCCCAACTATCAAATAACAATATCACCGTAACTATAGATAGAACTGATTCTATTAAGTTTTATGGAGTGGAAAATGAGTTTAAACAAGTGCTTTTTGTACTTATCAACAACTCAAAAGATGCTATTAAGTCGCAAGAAGAAGAAGGTCTCATCACCGAGGGTAAGATTCATCTTTCCATACATGTTAAAAACAATAGTATCTCTTTATGTGATAATGGAGGAGGTATTCCCCAAGATATCTTAAACTCTGTATTTGATCCATACTTTACAACTAAATTTGCTTCTTCTGGTACAGGTATAGGTCTCTATATAGCAAAAAATATCATTACATCTCGTATGCAGGGAGAACTCAATGTCAAAAACACACAAGAGGGATGTTGCTTCACTATCACACAATCTCAAAAATATTAAAGGAATAATGCATGAAATATAGTCTGACACTGCTCATACTCACTTCCATGGCTCTCTTTGGAAATGAAACACAAAAGTTTAATCTTCTCCAAGATCTCGACAATGCTTCACAGATCAGTACAAGAACAAAACTCAACATGAACCAAACACCTTCAGTAGTTTCAGTACTCCATGCAAGTGAGCTACAAAAGCTTGGAATCACTAATGTTTATGATGCCCTTGAAACTGTTCCAGGTATAGAAGTTTCTCTAGGAATTGCTGGTGCGAAACAGATAAGTATGCGTGGCAATAAGTCTATAGTCACAGATAAACTCAAGTTTATGGTTGATGGAGTCAGTATAAATGCCGAGCTCAGTGGAGCAAATCACTTCTATCTTAATATGCCTATCGAGCAAATTGAACGTATAGAGATTATTCGTGGTCCTGCTTCTGCACTTTATGGCTCATTTGCTAACATCGGGGTTATCAACATCATCACAAAAGCAGCTACTCATAAAAAAAGTATCTACTATGTAAGAGCTTCTAATGAGGGCTCAAATAACCTAGGTTTCACACAAAATGTAAACTCTAAAGATATGAAGATAGCCCTCTCAGCATTTAGACAAAAAAATAATCATTCAAGAGAGTATAATAACTATTCTACTCTCCCAAATAAAGGGCCGTTTACCTCTTATGAAGATTTTACAGATAGTTCATTTGCTCTCAATCTCGAGTTCTATAAGGATATTCATGTCCTCTCACGATATCTTCAGCATAATTCACAAAACTACTTTGGCTATGGTGCAGCACCTATAGTTCAAGATCCAAAAAATATTGCACAGACCTCCTGGATCAATGAGCTTGAGTATACTCCATATATCATAAAAAATCTCTCTGCTGATCTAAAGGCAGGCTATAAAACATATAGTATGATTGGTAAATCCAGACTCTATCCATATACTAAATTAGGAACCCATTCTGACCTTATAGGTTCTGGAAATTACAAAGAAAACAAAATCTATACAGATCTTTCTCTTAAATACGAACTAAAGGATAATGATATTATTATCGGAACTTATCTTGCACAAACAAGAGCAGATAATACAACTTATTATCTCAATAATCCTTCTGTTTCTAATGCAACTACAATCCCCTTAACAAATGGAGGTCTATCAGGCGATATTAGACGTACACAGTATGCCTTTTACCTCAGCGATATTATCAACTTTAGTGAAAAGTGGAGTGCTAATTTAGGCCTGCGTTATGATAACTACTCCGATTCACAGAGTTCACTCTCTCCTAAACTTGCATTACTCTATAACTTCGATGAGAAACAGAGTTACAAGCTACTTTATCAGCGCTCCTTTCGTGCACCCTCTTTTGTAGAGATATATGGCTCTGCTCTTCCTTTTTTTGGAAATGCTAACTTAAAGCCTGAAACTATTGATACAACTGAGTTTGCCTATAGATATCAAAGGAATTTTCAAAGCTGGATAGGGGTAAATCTCTTCTACTCTCAAACCCAAAACTTTATCTATAGAGACCCCTCTTTTCGTTTTAAAAATGGGAAGGATACAAATTCATTTGGAGTAGAACTAGAGTTTAAACAGCCACTTTTTAGTGTTGCATCTGTACAGGGAAACTATAGCTACATAGATAATAGATATAAAAATAGTAATAAACAAGTAGCACTTAGTGCAAAAAATCTTGCCAACCTAATGCTCTCCTACAAGATCATGCATAACTTTCACTCAGGAACACATATTCGTTATGTAGGTAAGCGAAAACGCGAGAGTGGAGATCCAAGAGAAGCATTAAATGCTTACACAACCCTTGATCAGACTTTCACTTATACTTATAAAGAAATTTCATTTCAGGCAAGTGCCAAAAATATATTCAATACAGCAGTGGTTTTTCCAGCACCTTATGTACAAGGAAGTACTACACGAGGAACTTATCTCGATGATTTAGTACAAACTGGCCGTACACTTTGGCTGAGTGCACAGTGGGAGTTTCAGTGATACAGAGACTTATTTTTCTCTTTTTACTCCTTGGAGCAAATCTATCAGCATTAGAGTATGATGAAACCATACTAGAACTTGAGGCGAAGCTCTTTCCCAAAATAATTCTCTTAAGTGATGATATACAAAAGAAAAGTGACATACTCTCCATCTATATTATTGCTCAAGATGTTGATAAAAAGAGTGCTATATACCTAAAAGAGCTTATCCACTCAAACTACCCAGAAAAAATCTCAGGCAAAAAAATCGAAGTAGCCATTAAAAAGTTTATGCTATTTAAGAAAAAACCTGATGCTATTGTTGTTCTTAATCATAATGCAAAACAACTCACAAAAATAGCTTACTGGGCCAACACTCACAAAGTTATATCTCTCACTTACGACCCATATTATATGAGATATGGTTTACTTGCTTCTCTGTACATCGGAAAAGCAACTAAGCCATATCTTAATAGTGCAGTTATGAAAAAATATAACTTTAACTTCAACCCCTACCTCTTAAAACTCTCAAAATTTTACTAAGTAAGAGAGCTTACTCTTCCTCTTCTTTCTCAGCATGTTTCATAACCATTGCTCTATAGGCATCATCTTTTGGAACTAGCCCTGCTTCATAAAGAAACTGACTTGCTAAAAAGTTCTGTTTTTTCACCTTGTCATATCTTGCAAAACTCAAGAAAAGTATATCTTTTGCCCGTGTCACTGCTACATAAAAGAGACGTCGCTCTTCATCCAGACTACCACCGCGTTGCATCAGTTTTCTGTTTGGAAAGCGCCCATCCATAAGGTCAACTACATAAACTTCTTTATACTCTAGCCCCTTACTTGCATGAACAGAGAGGAGATTTACTCCCTC
>WFNM01000105.1 GCA_015488615.1 Sulfurimonas sp. | reverse complement strand
TACAAGGTTTACCTTCTTAATGACGACTATACTTCTATGGACTTTGTAGTGGACATTTTGATAAGTCTGTTTCACAAAAGTTTTGAGCAGGCTGAGAAGATTATGCTTGAGATTCACAAAAAAGATAGAGGTCTTTGTGGCGTTTACTCCCACGAAATAGCCGAAACAAAAGTGATGCAAGTGCTCAAACGTGCAAAAGATAGTGGTTTTCCTCTTAAAGCAACTATGGAGGAAGAGTAGATGATAAGCCCAGAACTCAACGATATCTTCCAAAAGTCCATCCATTTTGCAAAAGAGCTTCGCCATGAGTATCTTACTATCGAGCATGTTTTTTACCATCTCTTAGGCTCTAGTGAAGGTTCTAGTATCATAGAGTCATGCGGTGGAAATATCGCTCAAATGAAAGAAGAACTCTCAACCTACATCACAAACAACATCGATGCACTACCAGAGAACGTCGAGCAAGAGCCTTATGAGAGTGTAGCACTCTCGCGTTTGATAGACAATATGGTCAGACATATCCAGTCAGCACAGCAAACGAATGCACATGTAGGGGATCTTTTAGCAGCACTTTATGAAGAGGAAAATACTTTTTCCTATATGCTGCTTGCTCAGTATGGTATCTCGCGTTTAGACATACTCGACATCATCTCTCATAATGAAGAATCCGAGCCACAAGAGAGTAAATCAGAGTCTTACTTGGCAAAATATTCTATAGACCTTATTGCCAAAGCAAAAGAGGGGAAAATAGACCCTGTAATAGGTAGAGATTCGGAGATACAAAGAGTGACACAGATACTCTGTCGCCGTAAGAAAAACAACCCTATCTTAGTCGGAGAACCTGGCGTTGGTAAAACGGCCATAGCTGAAGGTCTTGCACTTAACATCGCGGCAAATAGAGTACCAAAAATCATCAAAGACTCAAAGCTTTATGCACTAGATCTGAGTGCCCTACTCGCTGGAACGAAGTACCGTGGAGATTTTGAGAAACGCCTTAAAGGTGTGATGGACGAGCTCAAAGCCGAGCCAAATGCCATCCTCTTTATAGATGAAATCCACACTCTTATAGGTGCAGGAAGTACAAGTGGAACAATGGATGCAGCCAACCAGCTAAAACCTGCCCTTGCTTCTGGCGAGCTTAAGTGTATGGGTGCAACAACCTTTGCTGAATACCGAAATGGTTTTGAAAAAGATAAGGCACTGAGTCGCCGTTTCTCTAAAGTAGATATCAATGAGCCTTCAAAAGAGACCTCTTACCTTATACTCAAAGGTCTACAAAAAAAGTATGAAAAACATCACGGTGTAAAGTACACAAACAAAGCACTTCAATCTGCAGTGGATTTATCTAGCAGATATATTACAGATAGGTTTTTACCTGACAAGGCTATAGACCTCATAGATGAAACTGCCGCTTCTTTTCACCTTCGTAAAAACAAGCGAGTAAAAGTCGGTGCAAAAGATATACTCAAAACTATCACAGGTATAGTGGGTATCTCCAACACTAACATGCAAGAAAATGAACTCTCAGCATTAGCAACTCTAGAAGATGACCTCAAACGCAGAGTTATCGGTCAAGACACAGCTGTTACAACTGTCTCAAAAGCGATAAAAATCTCCAAAGCAGGACTCACACCTGAGGGCAAACCTATTGCTTCTTTTCTTTTTTCTGGACCTACTGGAGTTGGTAAAACTGAACTTGCAATCGCCCTTAGTGATACTCTCGGTATCCATTTTGAGCGTTTTGATATGAGTGAGTATATGGAAAAACATGCTCTCTCGCGTTTAGTTGGTGCACCTCCTGGTTATGTAGGGTATGAGCAGGGTGGACTTCTCACTGAAGCAGTCAAAAAGCACCCTTATTCTGTACTTCTCTTAGATGAGATAGAAAAAGCACATCCTGACTTAGTCAACATCCTTTTACAGATAATGGACAGTGCGACACTTACTGACAATAACGGATACAAAGCAAACTTTCAAAATGTCATACTCATTATGACCTCAAATATCGGAGCAACTGCTCGCAATGTTATGGGCTTTAACAAAGATGAGTCTATCTCAAAAAATGAGGAGATGAAGGCTTTCTTCACTCCTGAGTTTAGAAATAGACTTGATGCTATTGTCGAGTTTGAACAGCTTGAAGAAAAAACTGTTGAGGGAATCGTTTCCAAGTTTATTCGTGAGTTAAACACAGAAATCTCAGACAAAAAGATAAGTGTTGAGATAAGTGAAAAAGCTCTTGTATTTATAGCCGAAACAGCTTATTCCAAAGAGATGGGTGCAAGACCACTCAAGCGTTATATCCAAAACAACATCACAGATAAACTCAGCGATGAGATACTTTTTGGTGCCCTTCAAAACGGTGGTAGTGTAGAAGTAACTATAATCGATGATGCTCTACACCTCGAGTTTAAAGAGCTCTAGTGCAGATACCACAGTTAAATAAATTTTCTCTTGAGTTTCCTCATCCTACTGAGGCAAGTGAAGAGGGTATAGTCGCTTGGGGTGGAGATCTTAATCCTACTCGAATTCTTAAGGCCTACAGAAGTGGTATCTTTCCATGGAACCAAAAAGATGAACCCCTACTCTGGTGGTCACCAAATCCTAGACTCATGCTAGAGCTTAAAGACTTCAAGCTTCGTCGCTCTCTCAAAAAACGAATAAAACATTTTACTTTTAAATTTGATACAGATTTTCGTGGCGTTTTAGAGAGGTGTGCTTCTACTCCTAGAGAGGGACAAGATGGCACATGGTTACATGAAGATCTCATAGAATCATTCGAGGTACTCAATGGCATGGGAATCGCCCACTCTATAGAAGCTTATCAAGATGATAAGCTTGTTGGCGGGCTTTATGGTCTAAGCATAGGTGGAGTTTTTTGTGGAGAGTCTATGTTTGCTCATGTCAGTGATGCTTCTAAGGCTGCGTTTGCTGTACTCATCGAGCACTTAAAAGTGTGGGGATATGATTTTATTGACTGTCAGGTACCAACTGAACATCTTTTAAGTTTAGGTGCGAAAGAAGTACATAGGGAGTATTTTTTGATGCGTTTAGAGAGTGTTTGTTATGATGAGAAAACAGAACTTTGGCGAGTTGATGAGGATTTAGTCACAAATATCTAGACTATTTTTGTAAGATGTAGTCTTTCCATTTCCCACGACAAATGATTTCTAACTCTGCTCTTTCATGAATATAGTACTCTTTACCCTTAGTAGCTTCGATAGCTTCTGTGATATTTTTAAAAGAAGGACCATCGACATGATTTTTGTCATGAGAAAGTATAAAGTTCCCCCTTTTATGGCTCTCTTCAGTAGTAGCAGTGAATAGATTCTTTATTATGTTTAACAAAATTATTTTTTCCTGTTGTTTTATAGGATAAGTTTATCTTAATTAGATTAAAACTAACCTTATATCATTAGATTATATTTTCAAAAATATGGCTAGCTGCAATAAAAATCCAAAATTAATAATTAAGAGGGTATAGTTTCAAAAATTTAGAGAAGAGATTGAAGTAATGTCAAAAAAGAAGAAACAGACAAAAGTAAAAAACAATTCAAAAATATTAGCATATATTGCATGGACCTTAGCAATTATTGCTCTTGTTTTAAGCTCACTTCTTGTTGGCTATTACATAGGTTATGACAACGCTAAAGAAGATATACAAAAGTATGTGCAAAAAGAAAAAAAGAAAAAACTAGCCTTAGTACATAAAATAGAAAAAGTACAACCTAAAAAAATTGAAGATGTCAAAAGTCACCTTAAAAAGATCCTTAAAAAAGAGACAAAAAAAGAAAAAACAAAAGTTTATATTTCAGCTTCTCACGAAATCGATGGAGGATCGCTCGCTCATATACCTAAAATGGCAAAACGCAAGAAAAATCTTACAAGTTCAAGACCAAAACTTGCTATCATTATAGATGATGTAGGCACAATGTCTCAAGTCAATGCTATAAAAAATTTACATTTACCTCTTACTATGTCTTTTTTACCTCCAAGTGCAGGACGTCCAAACACTCCAAAACTTGCACAAAAAGAGCAATTTTATATGATTCACCTTCCTATGGAAGCTATGAACTGGAGTGCAGAAGAACCACATACACTTCGTATACATGATTCTCAAAAAGTTATCTCCAAGCGTATAGCTGATATTAAAAAACTATTTCCTAAAGTGCATTACATCAATAACCATACAGGAAGTAAATTTACAGCAAATGAAATAGCGATGAATAAACTTATCTTTGCTCTAAAGAAAAACAATATCTACTTTATAGACAGTAGAACAACAGCAAAAACAAAGGCACCAAAAGTTCTTAAAAACTTTGGACTTAAATATCTCTCAAGAGATGTCTTTTTAGACCATCATATGGATAAGCCATATGTGCTCAAGCAGATAAGACAAGCGATTAAAGTCGCAAAACTACATGGAAGTGCTATAGCCATAGGGCACCCACATAAAAATACACTTCAAGCACTTTATGAGTCAAAAAAACTTTTTAAAGATGTTGATTTAGTTCTTATAAATAAGATAAGATAAGTTAGATGATAGAACAAATAAACTTTCATATACAAGAGCTCGACTCAATGAAAAAATATCCGCAAGAGCTCTACTTTAAAGGGAATACTTCTCTACTTAACAGAAAGAAAATCTCTATCATAGGAAGTAGAAAACCAAACCAATATGCCAGGCAAAAGACACAGGAACTAGCACAAAAACTTTCTCAATCTGGCATCTGCATAGTTAGTGGTGGAGCTATAGGTGTAGATGCTATTGCCCATAAAGCAGCAGGAGCATCAAACACTATAGTTGTTGCAGCAACCGGCATAGACAAACGCTACCCTGCTATAAATGTAAGCCTCATAGAAGAGGTAGAAAACAAAGGATTAGTCCTAAGTCAGTTTGCACCAGCATCACCCTCTACAAGATATAACTTTGTTCTTAGAAACGAGCTTGTAGTTGCACTTGGTGATGTACTCATTGTAAGTTATGCAGACTTAAAATCTGGGAGTATGAGAAGTGTAGAGTATGCTCAAAAGATGGGCAAAAAGATATATGTTCTTGCACATCGTATAGGAGAGAGTGAGGCGACAAACAAACTTCTTCAAGACAAAGAAGCTGAAGCTATTTACGATATTGATCTGTTTGTAAAAGAGTTCGCCTCTGTCACACAAGAGGAAAAACAAGAAGATGATTTTCATATTTTTTGTAGAGCAAACCCAACATATGAAGATGCCCTTGCCCGTTTTCCCTCTCGCCTGTTTGAAGCAGAACTTGCAGGTGAAATAGATGTCATAAACGCAAGAGTCTATTTAGTAATAGCACTTTAAGTAAAATTTCGATATAATCCCGGTTCCTTTCTCTTTGTAATATCAATTGTGATGTTATATACGAAGCTATCATCAATTACTGATGTGCTCCATCCGAGGGGGAAACAAACGCCATTAAGGCATATACCAAGAGGAGATCATACTATATGAGAAACTACGAAAACTTAGTAATCGTAAAACCTACATTAACAGCAGAAGAGATTCAAGCTAGCGTGAAAGCTATCGAAGAAGTAATCACTTCAAACGGTGGCGAAATCGCTGCTACAAGTCCAATGGGAATGAGAAAATTAGCTTACCCAATTGAAAAAAACGAGCGTGGTTACTACCATGTTATCTATTCATCAATTGCTCCATCAGCAATTTCTGAAATCGAAAGACGTTTCCGTATTAACGAAGATTTACTTCGTTTTGTAACTATTAAATACGATACAAATCGTGAAAAAGCTGCATTTAACGGAATGGTTGAAAAAGCTAAAAAAGCTGCAGAAGCACCAAAAGTTGAAACACCAGCGGTTGAAACTCCAGCAGCAGTAGAAGCTCCAACTGAAACGCCAGCAGTAGAAACAGAAGCTCCAGTAGCTACTGAAGCAGCAGCTGAGTAATAGTCCTAGACTAAACAACTTAAGGAAAATTCATGTTCAATAAAATAATTTTAGTTGGTAACCTCACACGCGATATCGAACTTAGATACTCTCAAGGTGGTATGGGAATTGCAAAAACTGCAATCGCTACTAGCCGTAAGTTCACTAGCAATGGTGAAAAGAAAGAGGAAGTATGTTTTGTAGATATTACATTTTTCGGAAGAAGTGCTGAAGTTGCTAATCAATACCTACGAAAAGGGAGTAAAATCCTAGTAGAAGGTAGATTAAACTTTGATCAATGGGTTGACCAAAATGGACAAAAACGTTCGAAACACTCTGTAACAGCAGAGACTATGCAGATGCTTGATTCCAAAGGCGGTAACGAAGGTGGATATACTCCACCTGCAGGTGCTCCGATGGATAGTGCACCACAAGGTGGCGGATACAATGCTCCAGCCCAAGGTCAAGGTCAAAGTTACCAACAGCCTCAGCAGCAGCAACAAAGTTATCAACAACCAGCACAGCAGCAAGGTTACCAACAAAAGCAACAGCCAAGTTATAATAACCAAGCAGCTCAGCAGCAGAGTCGTCAAATGCCAAGTGCAGAATCAATCCCAACAATTGATATAGATGAAGACGAAATTCCATTTTAGAAAATAGATAACAAAAGGAAATACCATGGCAGAAAAAAGAAAATATAAAAAAAGATATTGTAAATACTGTGAAGCAAAAGTAGACTTCATGGATTATAAAGATGCAGGAGCACTACGCTTCTCTCTTTCAGAAAGATATAAAATCATGCCACGTCGTTTAACAGGTAACTGTAAACGTCACCAAGACATGATTTCAGTAGTTATTAAAAGAGCTCGTGCAGCGGCATTAGTTCCTTATACAGTAACACGTAAGCACGTTGTAACTGCACCATTTGAAAACCTTAAGTAGGTTTTTACCTCTCCCTTCTTTGGGAGAACCTCTCTAATTTTCTCCTCACTTTTTATTTTAAACATATTTAGGAATATTTCTTGCTATCTATCTCATAAAAAAGCAGTTATATGAAAACTTACTTACTCTTACTTTTACTCCTAACATCACTCCTTGCAAACAAAACTGACTACTCTATTATAATCCAACAGCCTTTTAATGCTGGGCTTTTTGCTATAACAGAGAATTATAACCGTACAATTAGTGCTGTTGGTTTCTCAAACGAGTACAAAGAAAAGCTAACTACTCCACACTCGTATAGCAATGCTTTTGAGTATTTAAGCCATACAGCAAGAAACTTTGGACCACAGATGCATATACTTACTGTCGATGCGAAAGCTCATATTCTTCTCTCAGAACAAGCAGAACTCTCTCACTTTAATAAAGCAATAGCAGTTGTGAAAACACCATCAAATGGTTTTTTTGTAGGTGGCTATACACTTGATGGTTTCATTCTTCTACTTAAACTTGATGCTAAAGCAAATATTATCTTTAGTAAAATGTTTGGTACAAAAAACTATGACCGTATGAACAATATGATCTTACTTAGAGATGGTGGTGTTTTAGCTATTGGCTCCTCTGAAACATCTCGCTCAACAACTGATAATATCTTTAACTCAGGATTAGGTAATACGGATATATTCCTCACCCGCTTTTCAAAAGATGGCAAAATTCTTTGGAGTAAAAAATATGGAACACCTCATGATGATAACGGAATCGATGCAGCTGAAGCCATAGATGGCTCAATAATAGTTGTAAGTACAACATCTTATGAGAAAAATAGAGATGTCACTCTGATGCGTATAACTCAAAATGGTAACCGTATCTGGCTTAAACACTACAAAGAGAAAAAAAGTGAAGCTAATACAATTACTCCTAAAAAGATTATTCGACTTAAAGATAACACTTTTTTAGTAGTGCTTACACAGTATAATGAGATGCAACAAGAGCATATACACTTCATAAAATTTGACCTTCATGAAAATATTTTGTTAGATAAAGAGATATTTACAACATATCCAAGTGAAATAAATGATATAAAAGAGTATTCAGATGGTAAATTAATTGCAGTTGGCTATGTTAAGGATAGCTATAACACAGATGGGCTAGCTATGATACTAGACTCTAAGCTTAAACTTCTTAACCAAGAACATTATGGAAATGACAACTATGATATTTTTAATGCAGTTACTATCATGTATAACTCGCAGGCTGCTATTGCTGGTATTTACACTGACAACAACTCACAAGAAACACATATGTGGATTACAAAACTCAATCCTGATGCATCAATGGTACAACTTCCCAATATACCTTCTAGTTTTTATGATAAACTTTGTCAACTCTTTCAAAAAGAAATTGCAACAAAACAGATAGAGATAAAACAGGACCTATCTATCTTACTCACAGGTAAGTCACTTTACTTTCATGCGGGAGTGTCAAAACTCACACAAAAGCAAAAAAGACTTCTGAAAGTCTTTAACAAAAAGCTCGTCCCTTTCCTCTATAAAAATAGAAAAGTAATTAAAACAGTAGAGATTGATGGACATACTTCCAGTGAATGGGGTAATGTAGATTTTACACAAAAGTATCTCAACAATGAGAAACTCTCTTTACAGCGTTCATTTGAAACACTCAGTTATCTTTTTACAAATGCAACAAAGCAAGAAAAGCAGTGGCTTACAAAGGTAACTAAAGGAAGTGGCTATAGTTATGCTAAAGAAATTAGTATCAAAGGGAAAGAGGATAAACAATTATCAAGAAGAGTATCATTTAAAATAGTTTTAAAGAATAAATAAAAAAAGTCAAGAGAGCATAACAAGCTCCCCTCAAATCAATTAAAGATTAGCCACAAGATGGTACTTCACCATCTGATGCATACTTCCATACAAAATCATAAAGATTTTTAATATTTTTTTCTTTCATTTTTTTAATTTTCTTCTCACCGTGTGGACAAATTTTTTCCCACTCATCTTGAATTTTACCATTATTTTTAAGAGAAGCCCACTCTTGACGTGAATGTTTAGTTGCGAAAACTGCACCATTTTTAAGACCATCTTTTTTACAAACTTTGAGTTTTTTAAGATAAAATCTTTGACCATGTGTAGCATCAGCCATTGCAGCTGTTGTAAAAACTGATCCTGCTACCATAGCAGCTAACAATAATAAAGTTGTTTTTTTCATTTACTCTCCTTTGTGATTTTAAGGTTGTTGTATGTTACAATTTAATAGATAAATAGTAGATTAATTATAAGAATCTCTTCTCTACGAATCTTGTGATGATTCTCTAAACTCTAATCGTGTTTTATCCTGTTTAAGTTTTTTATAAAGTTTAAATTTTGCTTTTTGAAGCTGTTCATCATCGTAAGAAAAATCAGATTTTAGTTTTTCATCTCCAAGATTTGCAGTGTCCATAGCAAAAAGTTTCAACTCTTTTTTTGTAAGTTTTGACTTTAAAACACCATAAAGTACTTTATCATCTTCAATAAGGTCTATTACATCTAAGACACAAAACTCTGCTAACTGTTCTCTAAAACTATTTTCGTCATGATACTGACGCCACACTGTACTTTCCAACATTATAATTGCTCCAATATTTTTGTTAAATCTTTTTCTTTAATGATGATATTTGCTTCTTTTTCTAAAATCTCACGAGCACAAAATGCCACACGAGTTCCCGCATGAGCGAACATACTAAGGTCATTCGCTCCATCACCACAAACTAAGGTCTCTTCTTCAGTTACACCCAGTATATTTTGTAAACGCACGAGCATATCACCTTTTGAGTGTGAAAACATCATATCTCCACCTACAAGGCCTGTTAATTTGCCATCTTTTTCATGTAAAACATTTGAGAAGTCTGCATCATAGCCTAAGATATCTTTTGCATATCCAGTCGCTGTTCTAAAACCACCGCTAAAACATACTACAGTAAGACCTTTTGCTTTTAAAGCAGCTATTGTCTCTTTTGCACCTGGCATATAAGGAAGGTTTTCACTTATCTTCTTTACTACAGAAAAGTCCAAACCTTTTAGAAGTGCCGCACGCTGTTGCAAAGACTCGAAAAAATCAAGTCTTCCACTCATAGCTTCTTCAGTAATAGCAGCAACTTGCTCGCCAATACCTAACTCTTCTGCAAAAAAATCAATAGTCTCACCATCCATTAGTGTCGAATCGAAATCAAAAACAGCTAATTTTAAACTCATACTTACTCTCTTTTGTTATAATAAGGGCATTATAACTAAAGAGGACTTTTATTTGTTTGATACTTTACTTCAAAAGCTAAATAATGGCATATATATCACTCTTGAGACAACTCCAGGGCACTCCCCTACTTTTACTCCAACCATAGAGAAAATTGCAGAGTTAGAACTTGACAAATATGTAGATGCTTTTTCAACTACAGACAACCCACTTGCAAAACTAAAATATAATGCACTTTTTGCAGCAAAAATGTTGCAAGATAGATTTCACAAGCCTGTTATCGCAACCATGAGTATGCGTGACCGTAACAAAATCGCACTCCAGTCTGACCTTCTTGGTGCAAATGAAGTGGATATAAGAGCCATACTTGCACTTACTGGTGACCCTGCGACTATGAGTGACCAGCCTCATACAAAAGGTGTTTTTGAAGGCGATAGTTCTCTACTGCTTGACATCATCTCCGCGTTTAACTCAGGGATGAACTATGCAGGAAAGCCACTGGGAGCAGAGCCTAAGACACTCTACCCTTTTGCAGTGGT
>WFNM01000104.1 GCA_015488615.1 Sulfurimonas sp. | reverse complement strand
GCAGGACATGGTCTTAACTATCATAATGTTCATGAAATGATGAAGATAAATGAAATAACAGAGCTCAACATCGGACAAAGTATCATAGCCCGCAGTGTATTTACAGGTCTAGCTGATGCTGTGCAAGAGATGAAAAAGATGACAACTCGAGATGTCTAAACCCACTCTAGCCATCAGTATTGGTGACCTTAACGGTGTCGGCATTGAAATTGCTCTCAAATCTCATGAAGAGATAAAAAAACTCTGTCATCCTATCTACTGCATAAGTCAAGAGATGCTTGAGCAGTCTGCAAAACTCTTAGATGTAGAGATTCCATCAGACATACAACTTCAAACAACTGGTACAAGTTTTCAGATAAACACGGGAACTGTTTGTAAGGAGAGTGGCAGATACTCTTATGACTCTTTTATGTCAGCTATCGCTCTGTGTGAAGAAAAAAAAGCAGATGCTGTTGTTACTATGCCTATCCATAAAGAAGCATGGATGCAAGCTGGTCTACACTATAAAGGGCATACTGACCTACTTCGTCAGCACTTTAATAGAGATGCTATTATGATGCTTGGCTGTCCTGAAATGTTTGTGGCACTCGTAACTGAGCATATACCTCTTCATGATGTAACAAAAGTCATCAAATACAAGATGCTCAAAGAGTTTTTGCTTACACTCAATAAATCTATTCCTAAAGCTCCTATAGCGGTATTAGGTATTAACCCCCATGCTGGAGATAATGGCGTTTTAGGAAATGAAGATATGCGAGTAACAAAGGCTATAAAGAGTGCAAATAAAGCACTTGGATTTGAGCAATTTGTAGGGCCTATCGTTCCTGATGTGGCATTTACTCCTCATTTTCGTGCAAACTTCAACTACTTTGTTGCAATGTATCACGACCAAGGGCTTGGACCACTTAAAGCACTACACTTTGATGAGAGTGTCAACATCTCACTCAATCTTCCTATCATTCGTACTTCTGTTGATCACGGGACTGCGTTTGACATAGCTTATAAAGGTAACGCGAAAACTCTATCCTATATAAATGCAGTCAAAAGTGCTCTAAATTTTTTATAGTAGCACATTTACTCACTTTTCTTCACTAAAACATCATACAAGCTAATTATTATGTAAAACTAGATATTATCTTGTATATTATTACTTTTTTGTATAGTACAAAGATTATTAGGAGATTTTTTTGATTCGTTTTTTATTTCTTTTTCTACTAAGTTTTCACTCCCTTTTCGCTCTTAGCGATATTACACTTTCAAAACAGACAACACAACTCACTGATTTTAATATAGAAATATATGAAGAAAAAGATAAAGCTCTTAGTATTGATGAAATACAAAAAGTGAAGGATTTTCATTGGAATTCAAATCTTCTTAACTTTCATAATAAGCATCCAAATATCTGGATAAAGTTTAATATCATAAATGCAACAAGCCAGCCTCAGGTATATGTAGTGCACTTTAATGAAGCTACATTTAATAGTATTATATTTTACACACTTGAAAAAGGAAAAAAAACAGAGATAAAAAAGTGTGGTATAGGATCTAGTCAAAACAAAATTTCAGAACCTAATTTAAGTATTTATCTAGAAAAAAATGAGCTTAAAAGTATCTATATTAGAGTCGATGCTCCCTATATATCTCAGTATAAAGTACAACTCTTTGATGAAAAATCATATGAAGAGTATATCAAACATAATATACAGTACTATATGCTCTTTCTAGGTGCTCTTTTAGCATTAAGTTTTTATACTCTTTTTAACTATATCATAAGTAAAGATGCTGCTTACCTATACTATGTATTTTATGTATCAACACTACTTTACTGGCAATTAAGTCTTAATGCAATTGCCCCTTTTAATATCTTTTACTCTAGTGATAGTTTTTACTTTTTTAGTCTAAGTATAGCCCCAGTTGTTGTTTTTTTAGGGCTCTTTATTCGTAAAATAATAGACTTTGCACATGAAATAAAAGCATTAGATATTATACTAAAGCTTGCTATTATTCTCTACCTACCACTAGCTATTATCGTTTACACAACACACTTAGTATCCTTTGATATTCTCAACCTTGCATCACTTGCTATGCTAGCACTTTTAATACTCTCAACCCTTATAGCTTACCTAAAAAATAGTAATCGTCTTGCACTCACTCTTACTATAGCACAGGTAATATTCTTTTGTACTTACCTTGTGCATGTTTTGATGTTTACAGGGGAAATTGAATATAGCTATGCTAATAAACAGTCTCTTTTAATTGGCAGTTTTTTAGAGATAATAATATTTGCATTTATGTTGGCATACAAATCAAAAATACTTCAAGCTAAAACAAAGGTAATAGATACCACTATTTCTGAAGCAACAAAAGCGACTACAATTGCCCCTCAGCCTTCGCTAGAACCTGATGAGAAAAACTTTGAATACATCTTTAACAATACTATTGAAGCTATTCTTCTTTATGAAGATGAAATATGTGTGGATATTAATGATGCAGGAATAAAGCTATTTGATCTTTATGATAAAAATGAAGCTATTGGTTCACATATAAATAAATTCATCACAGTAAACTCACTTAAGATAACACAAAAAACACAAAAAAACAGTAAAACAATATCTTTTGAAATAGATGCAATCAAGAGTAATAAACAAATTTTTCCGGCTCTATATAAAAGTCATTATAGATATACAGATGATGCAAAGATACAGATTGCCTCTTTTGTAGATCTCTCACATATGAAAGAACGAGAAATAAATCTAGAACAAGCAAAAGTAAAGGCAGAAGATGCCACAAAAATGAAGTCAGAATTTCTTGCAAATATGTCCCATGAAATTCGTACACCTATGAATGGTATCATAGGTATGAGTCACTTGATGCAACAAACAAAACTTGATATGAAGCAAAAAAACTTCATAACAAAGATAGATGAAAGTGCAAAATCTCTTCTCGGCGTCATTGATGACATACTAGACCATAGTAAAATGGAAGCGGGAAAACTAGTTATAGACAACATTCCTTTTGATATGCATGAGCTCATAGAGAATACAGTAAATGTCGTTCGTATTCGAGCAGAAGAAAAAGAGCTCGATATCATAATAAACTACGAGAGAAACACTTCAGACAGTTTTTATGGTGATGCACTTCGAATTGGTCAAGTACTTAAAAACCTTATGAGTAATGCTATCAAGTTTACCCAAATGGGAACCGTCGAAATTAACTTTACAAAACTTGCACATAACTCCTTTAAATTTAGTGTTAGAGATAGTGGTATAGGTATAAAATCTGAGAAAATAACAACACTTTTCCAGGAATTTACACAGGCTGAGAACAAAACTACTCGCGTTTATGGAGGAACTGGACTTGGTCTTTCTATCTCTAAACGCCTCGTTGAACTTATGGATGGTCGTATCTGGATAGAGAGTCAAGAAGGAGAAGGAAGTGAGTTCTTCTTTGAGCTCCCACTTGTTGAACTTGATAAAGATACTATCAGCCTTAAAAATGAAAAACTTGATCCAAATAGTATCAATGTTCTTATAGGTAGTAAGATTCTTCTTGTTGATGATAACAGCATTAACCAAGAGATCATTCTTGGACTTTTAGAAAATAGTGGTATTCATATCGACATTGCAAACAATGGAAAAGAGGCTGTAGAGCAGTTTAACCGTCATGACTATGAGCTTATCCTTATGGATATTCATATGCCTGTTATGAATGGGTATGAAGCGACTATGATTATACGAGAAAGTGATCCTGATATTCCAATCATTGCACTTACTGCAAATGCGATGAAAGAAGATGTAGAGCAGACTTTAGCTGTTGGTATGAACGAGCACCTAAACAAACCAATAGATATCAACAAACTTTATGAAACACTCCTTAAATATATCTCACAAAAAGTTGATAGCTACGATCCAAGTATCAACACTGATGAGCTTATTTTACCAAAGTTCAAGTATATAGATGCAGAAGTTGGACTAGAACATCTCGGTGGGAATAAGTCCCTTTACCTTACTATTCTTAAAGACTTTTGTGAACAATACCAAAACTTTAAGCTCAAAGAAGATAATCCACAAGAGCTTAAAATGCAGATACATACACTTAAAGGTCTCAGTGCAAGTATAGGTGCAGATGCATTACACGAAATCACAGTACGGATAGAAGAGAGTTATGATAAGGATCTCTTGAAACTTCTTTATATAGAACTTGATTTTGTGGTTTCTGAGCTTCACGGTTTGGATGAGCAGTTAGGTCTTGTTGAAGTTGAGCTTATTGAGGCAACACCTGACAAAATAGAAGCACTCTTTAGTGAACTTAAAATTGCTATACAAGAAAATAGACCTAAAAAAGTACTTCCTATAGTTAACGAGTTAGATAAATATAAACTCTCAGTGGAGCAAAGACACCTTTATGACACAGTAAAAAAACTAGCCCTTAATTATGAATATGAAAAAGCAGAGAAACTATTATGAAGCACAATAACAAAAAAACTATACTTATAGTAGATGATACAAAAATCAATATAGATATACTTATAGAGCTCTTAGATGATACCTATGATGTCATAGTATCACTGAGTGCAAAGCGCGCATTAGAAATAGTAGATGAGACACCTGTTAATATTATTTTACTAGATATTCTTATGCCTGACGTAAGTGGTTATGATGTTTGCCGTATACTCAAAACAAAAGATAATACAAAAAATATTCCTGTAATTTTTATCACTGCAAATACAGATGAAGAGTCTATCGATCTTGCTTATCAAGTGGGAGGAATTGACTATATTACAAAGCCATTTAAGGCTCTTGAACTTCTTGCACGTGTGAAAACACAACTCAATATGCAAAACCTCCTTTTAGAACTAGAAGAGTCCTCAAAAGAACTTAAACTTCTTGCTTCTCAAGATCATATGACAAAATTATACAATAGAAGATACTTTGCAGATATTTCAGTAAGTATTTTAGATCTCGCAAAGAGGAATAACAAACAATTTTCTATATTAATGCTTGATATAGACAAGTTCAAACATATAAATGACATGTATGGACACCATATAGGTGATGAAGTCATTATAGCCCTTGCAAATGTTTTAAAAAGCACAAATCGTAAAAGTGATATTGCCTGTAGATTTGGTGGAGAAGAGTTTCTCATACTTTTACCAGAGACTGATATAGATGGAGCCTACATTATCGGAGAAAAATTACGTAAGCTTGTTGCAGAACTCACTGTAAAAGTAGAAGATCAGGATATTGGATTTACTATAAGTGTAGGTGTTGCTCAGATAGACTTAAAGAATGAAAATGACCTTGAATCGACTATCCAAAGATCAGATGAAGGCCTATACAAAGCCAAAGAGAGTGGAAGAAATATGGTCTGTAAAATAGAAAACTAAAAACCTACTTCTTTTTAAAGATAAGAAGTGTTTTGTCTTCTGTATCGTAAAGAGAAAAAGCCTGTTTCTCTACAAGCTTTAGCTTCTCTATCTTCTGAAATGTTTTTATCTTGTGAAAGTACTGGACGATAGAGTCTTGATGTTTCACATACTTGCCATCTTCTTGCTTTTCAAAGAGTGTAAACTGTGTATCCAGTTTATCATTTTGGAATACAGCATCTACTGTAAGAAACTCATCCCCTCTATCTTTACTCATAGTTCCCTCAGCTACATCTGAAAAACCATAAAGTGTATTAATATCAGCGATAAGAATACCACCATCGTTGAGCTTATCAGCCATAGAGTTTAAAAATGCAACTAAGGTCTGCTCATCCATAAAGTTAAGTACATCAAAGATACTCACTATCGCATCATATTTTCCAGTAACATCACCAGCATCAATACACTCTGCATCAAGTCCTTTAGCTTGGCACTCTTCTATCATAAGACGGCTCAAGTCAACACCCTTACAGCCAATGCCATCACTAATCATACGCTCCATAAAGCCACCACGACCACAACCTACATCTAAAAGAGTTTTAACTTGATACTCATCGAGTTCTGAACGATAAAGATCATAGAGGGCTTCTGTTGCTTCTTCTATACCTAGAAGATGTTCTGCTTTTGCATAAAGATCTAAGTTTGTCATAAATTAAACTTTTTGTTCCGCTTTGATGACAGTGTTTATTTTCTCATAAATATCTAAAACTTCATCTTTTTTGGCGATGTAGGAGTTTTTGTTTGCTATGAGATAAGTAGAACTTGTCATAATATCTTGAACAACTTCAAGACCATTTTGCTTCATTGTTGTACCAGTCTCAACAACATCAACTATCATATCAGCAAGACCGATGAGTGGAGCGAGTTCAACTGAACCATTAAGCTTAATAATCTCTACACTTACAGCACGCTCTTCAAAGTAGCGTTTTGTAATATTTACCATCTTTGAAGCAACTTTTAATTCAGGCTTACTGAGGTCAAGTTTTTCACCAACTTTCATCCCTATAGAAACTTTACAAACACCACGTTTAAGATCAAGAAGACGCACTACATCGAGACCTTGTTCTTCTAATGTATCAAGTCCGACTACACCGATGTCTGCTGCTTGATGGTAAACATAAGTTGCAACATCTTGGTTACGGACAAGTAAAAAACGGAAATCAGGAGTCTCTAAAATAAGTTTTCTATCATCAAACTTAAAACCATCGCCGAAGATAATCTCAAATATTTCAAGTGTCTCTTTAGCGATACGACCTTTTGGAAGTGCAACTGTTAGCATATTAGCCCTTTTGTGTATAATTTTTGCATTTTATCTAAACTTTACTCAAAGTTTAATTAGAGACTCTATTTTTTCTCTATAGCCTTTATAACAACTTTTAAATTTTTATCTTTCGAGAAACATTGTCTTAATGTACAAGCTAAATAATCATCGATTTTTTTTACTTCTCTTAAGACGAAAGGGTATTTTATATTCTCTATTTCTACACGATTTTTCTCTAGATTTTTCCTATCACTTTTAAGAAGTACCATTTGATTTTTTTGCATCAAGTAAGCAGTTGCAAGTGCTGGAGTAAGGGCGAGTTTTTCTTGAAGCTGTGGCTCTAATGTTTTTAAAATTTTATTTGCCAATTTTTCATACCGAAAAGACTCTTTTAATGTCGCTAACTTGACTATATTTTGCAACATTTTTGCAAGTGGTGAGATATAGTATTTATCTATAAGTCCCGCTTTTATGTCGAGTTTATTCTGACTAAGATACCAAACACCATCCTTATAAAAAAGTGCTTTTGCTTGTTGCAACAGATACTCTGCAAAAGAGAGCTTTTGTGCATCATAGTCTACCTCATACCCTTCTAAAAGAGCCCCAATCAAAAAACTATAGTCTTCTAAAAGAGCTTTTTGTCTTGGCTTTACTCCTAGTATAGTTTGATGATAGAGGGTGTGATCATGATACATCAAGTTTTCTAGCGAGAGCAGTGTCTTTTCTGCTTCTTTTGCATATTTCACATCTATGACAGAGGCAGTGTAGAGTGCTTCTATCATCATACTATTCCATGCTGTATTTATCTTTTTGTCTATAAAAGGAAAGTCTCGTTTTTCTCGAAACTTCTGCAAAGTTTTTTGTATCTTCTTAAACTCTTTTGGCCGTTTATCTGCATAGATATTAATATGCATCTTCCCCTCAAAATTATCCACAAACTTCAAAGATGTTTGTGCAATCTCATGTTTTGAGTAAAGAAAGTAAGCACCCTCTTCCCCACTATCTGCATCACTAGCACTATAATAGAGATCATTTTTTTTATAGTGTTTTTCCAACATTCCTATAGTCTCAACAACTACATCTTTATAGAGCTGTTTTTTCGTGAGAAGATATGCCCTTGTATAGAGTGGGATAAGCTCTGCCTGAGTGTAGAGCATCTTTTCAAAATGCGGTATCTCCCAAGCGGCATCCACACTATAGCGAAAAAAGCCACCTTCTACTTGGTCATAAAGACCTCGTAAAGCCATAGAATCAAGAGTATCATAGACATCATTTTGTAACTCTGTATCTCTGCTCAAAAGTGCTACATCGAGCATCAAAGTAAGTTTTGAAACCTCAGGAAATTTTCTACCATTCCCAAACCCTCCATATATATCATCATACTCATCAAGTAAAGATTTTTTGAGTGCTTTTTGACTTAGTGGTCCACTCTTTTGTTTTTCATAAACTACCGGTGCATTTATAAGTTCTTGTGCTTTTTTTATAAGTCTCTTATAGTTATTAGAGTCTGTCGCGTACGACTTCCCTAAATACGGAAGTAGTGTTTCTAAACCCTCCGAATAGGATTTTTTTGTAGCTGGGAGATACCCTGCACTATAAAAAACTTTTTTTTCTGGACTCATAAAAATACTTAGAGGCCATCCCCCTGATCGGTGGTGCATTTTTAAGAAAACATTTTGATAGTAAGCATCTATATCTGGCATCTCTTCTCTATCCACTTTTATTGCAACAAAATATCTGTTAAAAAGTTTAGCAAGGTCTTTATTAGAAAAAGACTCTTTTTCCATCACATGACACCAGTGGCAAGTCGAATACCCTATACTTAAAAATATTGCCTTATGCTCTTTTTTTGCTTTAGCAAAGGCTTTTTTACTCCAAGGCATCCAATCAACAGGGTTTGTTTTATGAGCTTGTAGGTAAGGAGAGGTTTCATATTGCAAGTCATTATACTTTGCTTGAAGCGGAAAAGAAAAAAAGAAAAAAAGAAGAAGAAAAAGGAGTTTCATATTTCTAACACCTGCTCAATAATTTTTTGCATACCTTCAAAAAGAACTCTTTTGTTGACTCTAGCATCAAAAAAGAGTTGTGCAAATTCCTCAGCATCGCCACCAGTTAAAATGATAGGAAGATCATAAGAGCAAATTTCACTTGCCAAGAGTTTGAGATAGCCATAGCTAATAGCATCTTGAGAATTTTTTGCTAAGTTCTTTTGATTGAGTTCAAAATTAAAAGGGTACTCTAACGCAGGAGAAATATCGCTATAGCATTTTTGCATAGCATGTTTCCCAGGAGAGATAAATCCACCCTCATAAACGCCATCACGAACAACATCAACTGTAACTGCACTTCCAGCATCAACGATAACACCATGAGAAGTCGCTTCCACAGCAAATATTCTATCTATACCCATAGTTTCATAATACTTATTTCTTTGTATCAAAGGTGCTAAGTCTATCCAGTTGTCTAAATTTTTGAGTTCTTTTGAGAGCTTTGCATTTACTGAGATATAGTAAACTTTTTCTAAAAAAGTGCTTGGGTCAAACGCGACAACAGACTCTTTATACTCCCCTTTTTCATCATCATAAAAGTGCAGTGAAGTGTTGCCTATATCGCAAAGAAGCATTATTGAATCTTCCAGCCAGCTTCTTTAAATGCAGCCTTAGCTTTAGAACACAAAGGAGCATCTATAAAAATAATCTTATATTTAAAATTATGATCACAAAAAAGAGTTAGTTTTGTATAAATCTCTTGCATCTTGTGAACATCTTTCATAAGTACACAGCTCTTCTGACTTATAGCAAATATAGCCAAAAAGTAGCCTCTTGTATCTGTAGCCTTATAGATTTTTATCCTATTTCTAATCCCTAACTCTTTAGGAGCTATCTCCAGTATTTTTTTATATATTTTTCCCTTACTACGAAGAGAATCCACGACCATTTGCATATTTATAGTGTTGCCTTGTAAATTGATGAGAATATTGTAGCTAAATCTAGCCTAGTGCTTTATTAGTAAGTTTGTTTGAAGAGTATAAAAGATGCAGAGGGAAACCCTCTCTACACTAAAGACCTATGAAATAGTAACGTAAAACGGCAGAGGTATTTGTACTAATTTTTGTACCACCCCCAAAACCAAAGTTTAAAGCAACTTCTCCTGCAACTGAAAATTCTTTAGCAAACATATACTCAACTCCTGCTACTGGTCCAAAGTTAAAGTCATTATATTGAGGAGCATCTATAGCAAAATCTACAAAAGCACCATAATAAAGTTTCGTTGTATTACTTAAAGGTTGTAGCAGCTGAAAAGCAGTACCTAGTTGAAGATTTGTACTTGAACTAGCATAATTAGGACTAGTGTAAGTAAGTCCAAGATATGGTTCTAATCTCATTGTTTCATTAATCTTCACAATACCGCGAATTTGGCTATTATTGTTGCCTGATATATCTGCCGCCATACCAAAATCAGTTGCATTTGCAACTGTACTTAAAGAACTTATTAGACCTAAAGCGACAAGTATTTTTACAAAATTATTTTTCATTCTATATCCTATTTTTAATGGTAAAATTATAGTTGAAAATTACTTTAGAAAATATTAATAAAAAAGAGGTTCTCTTACTAACAAAGTAAGAGAAAATATAAAGAAAGATTAAACGCGAGCGTAATTTACAGAGAGACAAGCATCAAGTGCTGCTAATTCTATAAGAGATTTTTCACATACAGTATTATCCACTAAAATAACTGCTAATGCTTCATTCTGATTATTTCTAGCAAGTGAAAAGTCTGCTATATTTACCTTATTGTTTGCAAGAACTGAGCCAATACTACCAATAACACCAGGTATATCAGAGTTTTTAAACATAATCATATCTCCACGAAGAGCTACATCAATGTCAAAACCATCTATATTCACTAAACGCTGTACATTATCATCAAAAATAGTCGCACTAATAGTTGTAGTACCTTCGCTAGTAGTAAGCTTAATTGTAATAAGATTTTTATATACTAAAGAGTCTGCACTTATTTCAGTCTCTATTTTAATACCCTTCTCTTTTGCTACAAACTCTGCATTTACATAGTTAATAGTATCTCCAGAGTTTTGGCTCATTGCACCAACGGCAACGAAAGTTGAAAGAGAGTCTACATACTCTGCTATCTCACCATGTCCAGTTACTTTAATGCTAATGATTTGAGATTTACTCATTTGAGACTCTAGAAAACCTATCTTTTGTCCCATCTCTAAAAATGGTTTTACAAACTTAGGAATAGTTGACTCATCTATAGGTAAGTTCATAGCATGAGGATAAGCGATACCTTTTGCTGCCTCAATAGCATTATTAGCAGCTTGTGTACCAATGTTGTACTGAGACTCATAAGTATTAGCACCTAAGTGAGGAGAAACAACTATATTATCTAAATCAAGAAGTTTATTATTTATAGCCGGTTCTTTACCAAACACATCTATACCAGCAAAACGAATTTTACCTGATGTAAGTCCATCAAAAAGTGCATCTTCATTATAAAGATCACCACGTGCACAGTTCACTAAAACAACACCATCTTTCATCTTAGCAATCTCTTCTTTGCCAATAATACCGATAGTCTCTTTATTTTTAGGTGTATGAATAGTAATAATATCACAGTCTAAAATATCTTGAAAATCTTTTGTATAGGACATATTAAGGTCAGTAACTTTAGATGGGTTAATATATGGGTCAAAGGCAACGATATCCATTTCAAAAGCTTGTGCACGTTTAGCCACACGAGAACCAATGTTACCAAAACCAATAACACCTAGTTTTTTACCTTTCATCTCGTAACCGTACCATTTCTCTCGTTTCCAAATTCTCTGATTTTTGAGGTGATCGTGAGAATATGGAAACATTCTCATACATGAGAGCATATGTGCCATTGTAAGTTCAACTGCTGCGATTGTATTTGCTGTAGGTACATTCATAACGATGATACCCTGCTTAGAACATCCTGGAATGTCAACATTATCAACACCAACACCAGCACGTACAATAGCTTTTAAGTTTGTTGCATTTGCCAAGAAAAGATCATCTACATCAGTAGAACTTCTTGTAATAGCTACATCAGCATTTGGTAAAATTTCTTTTTTTAGTTTATCTTTAGGCTCATCTGCTGCCATTATAAAGTTTATATTTTCATCATCCTGGAGCATTTTAAGTCCAGCTTCGTGAATATGATCACAAACTACTACTGTATATTTATTCATTTAGGTATTCCTCTTTATATGGCTTTATAGTTGCCACTATTTTATAATTTTTTAGTACTTTAACTAGGTCTCGTAATTTATCAACATTTTGTGAATAAATAAATAAATCTATATTTGCTTTATCTTTTTTAAGAAAGTATTTAAGTTTGTGGTTTTTTAATTCCTCTTTCAAACAAAAGAGTTGATAGGGATCTAAAAGTTTTGCACTTAACTTATATATTATAGTTTTAGTTATTTTTTCTTTTAAATTTACTTGTACATATATTTCATTTACAGGATAAAAGTATCCTTTACGCTCAGACTCACTAAAATGGTTTAACCAAAGCTTTTCTGACTTTTTCTTAAGTTCCACTTTACTAGGAATTAATGGTTTACTCTCTGCATACACTTCATTAGTATTTATAGAAATCAAAAAAAAGATAATAAAAATAGCCACTCCAACCGCAATGAGTGGAGTAAACCATTTTAAAATCTTTTGCATTCATAAATTCTTAGTTAAATTTGTCTTTAATTAAATCACCTAAAGAGTGTGATTCATTATCATTAATCTCTTCAAGCATAGCTTGATTTTTAATGTAATCTAATTTTTTAACAGATAAACGGATACGATCACGTTTAGTATCGATATTAGCGATTGCAGCTTCTATCTCTTGACCAGCTTCTAACTCTTCTTTTATAAGTGGAGTTAAATCTTCGTCACGAATAAGTGCATCAACACCATCTTCTAAAGAAACAAAAACACCGAAATCTTTGATATCACGAATAGTACCAGTTACAACAGAGTTAACCTTGTTATCTACAGCAAATTTATCAATAGGAGATTCTAAAAGAGTTTTTCTATTTAAAGATATCTTTTGATCTTCAGCATTAATCTTAGCGATTTTAACTTCTACTTCTTCACCAGACTTAAGAGTCTCTTTTGCTTTAGTGTTTTTATCCCAAGAGATATCTTGGTTATGAAGAAGACCTTCAACACCAGCGATACGAACAAACGCACCAAAGTCAGTAAGTGAAGTAATAGTACCAGTTACTATATCACCTTCATTAAAGTTCTTTAAGAACTCATCAAATGGTTTTGGTAAAAGACGCTTAAGTGAAACACGAAGCTTGTGAGTGTTAGAGTTAATTTCAATAACTTCAACATCAATTTCTTCACCAACAGTTAAGTAATCATTAGGATTTTTAACATTTTTGTTCCAAGAAATCTCAGAAATATGTAAGAAACCTTCAATATCATTACCTAAGTCAACAAATACACCGTAATTTTCAATGTTTGAAACTGTAACAGTGATTGTATCACCTTCATCTAATTCAGATTCAACTTCAGCCCATGGATCTGGAAGAACAGCTTTGATTGAAAGAGATAAATGGCGCTTATCTTTATCATAAGAAATAGCTTTAACAGTTACTTCATCACCTTCACTATAAAGTTTTGATGGGTTAACTGGCCCTTTGTATGAAATCTCATTGTAATGCACTAAACCATCAACACCACCAACATCTACGAACATACCGTATGAAGTGATTTTTTTAATGATACCAGCGACTATAACATCTTCTGCCATAAGTTGATCAATAATTTCTTTCTTTTTCTTACGCTCTTCATTGAAAAGTTTTCTGCGAGAAACAACTATTGAGTTTTCTGCCGCATCTACCTTAACAACTTGTGCTTTGATCTTACGACCAACAACTTCATCTGTGTCTTTAAACGCAGCTAAAGAACGTGGCATAAAGAAAGAAACTGCATCAGCTTCAACTACATAACCACCACGGTTTTTCTTAGTAATAATACCTTCAATGATAACATCTTCAAAGTCTTCTTTGTGTGCATCAATAAACTCAATAGTTTTCTCTTGCTCTAAAACTTTCTTGTAAGAAATTTTTGGACGTTCATTATAGTAACCCATTTGCATTACTTTAATCTTGTCACCTGTAGTGAACTTAAGCTCACCGTTTTCATCACGGATTTCGTCAAGGTTTAAAATACCCTCTAACTTATCCCCAACACCTACTAGTGCTCTGTCTTCATCCATTTGGATTTCAACTATTTCACCCTCGACAATACGAGTGCTCTCTTGTTTCTTTTCGCTCTCTGCAAACATTGCTGCAAAGTTTTCTTCATCTAATAATTCGTTATCGAACGCCATTATCTATCCTCTGTTACATAAAAATTGTCGTGATTATACCGAAGTTTTAATTAGATAGCTATTAATTAAGAGAGTTTAGACAAAGAAAAAGAAAAGTATTCTAAACTAAAGAGTTATTGAACACTTTCTTGTATAGCATTGATAACATTTTGGATAATCCAATCTGGTGTTGAAGCACCTGCACTGATCCCACAAAATGATTTATTTATAAACCAAGAGGCATCAAGTTCTGTTTCATCTTCAATATGGTAACTATTTGAACAATTTTCTTTAGCTATACTAAAAAGTTCTTTTGTATTAGAAGAATTTTTTCCACCTATTACTATCATAACATCAGCTTGGTTAGCAATTTTATGGACTGCTTCTTGATTTTCAAAGGTTGCATTACATATAGTGTTAAAAACACGAACCTCTTTATGTCTAGGTATAAGATATTGTGCTAATGTCATATACTCTTCTACCTTACGAGTAGTTTGTGCAACTAGAGCTATATGTTCTTTAAGTCTAAGTTCTTTAAGATCTTCTACAGAAGTAACAACCATTGCTCCATTTGTAGCATAAGACTTTACACCTTTAATTTCAGGATGTTTCTCATCTCCAAAGATAAGCACATCATAACCAGCTTCACTCATCTCTTGACATATTTCTTGAGGTTTTGTGACATATGGGCATGTTGCATCTATCACTTCTACACCTGCTTCGCGTAGTGCTGCCAGCTCATCTTTGACTATGCCATGAGTACGAACTATAGCTTTTTCACCGGCCTTAAAGGTAGTAAAGTCTTCAACTAGACCAACTTTAAAATCTTTATCAAGTCGTGCTATCTCTTTTGAGTTATGAATGAGTGGACCATAAGTAGCTGCATTTTGATTCTCTTCAGCTATTTTAATCGCACGTTTCACACCAAAACAAAAACCGTAATTTTCAGCAAGTTCTATTTTCATTAGGAAATTTCTACCTTTGTTATTTTTTGTAAAAGTTCAAAAAAGTTTGGAAAAGAGGTATTTATACACTCTAAATCTGTTACTTCCATACCGCATTTGAGTCCAGCAATGATAAAGCTCATAGCAATTCTATGATCCCCATCACTGTCTACTGTAGTAGGTTTGAGTGTACCACCTACAATTTTGTAGCCATCTTTATACTCATGTACTTCAATGTTTGCAGAGCGAAGGCCCTCTACCACTGTAGAGATTCTATCTGACTCTTTTACACGAAGTTCCTCTGCATTTTTCACAAGAGATTCACCCTCTGCACAGGCCATAGCAATACTTAAAACTGGAAGTTCATCTATGAGCCATGAGATATTTTCATCTACTGTTATTGCTTTGAGAGGTGCATATTTTACAGCGATATCGCCTATTGGCTCATATCT
>WFNM01000103.1 GCA_015488615.1 Sulfurimonas sp. | reverse complement strand
GGCTTTTCTTTTTCTTTACTTGGTGTTTAGCTTCTAAACTCTCTTTATAAAAGTTTCAACTTTCTTGAAAACAAGCTTTCCTAAGCTAAGTGCTTACGACTGACTCATAACTATTCTATCAAACACATTTTACACAAAAGAACCTTAAATATTAAAAATAACACACACTATTATTTTTCAATAAAAGTACAAATTTACTAAAAAATATGACATATTGCAATAAAATTAATAATTCTTGTAAAAAAATCATATTATGCTTAAAGAATTTATGTGTGTTTAATACTCTATAGAAAAATAACTGCCTAAAATGATAGTTATTTAGTGGTTTTTTTACATAACACACAAAAATGAGCTTAATTTAGGAGTGGATTATGCAAGTTAAAAAAAAGTTATTAGACTTAGTTCGAGAGAAAATACAATTTAAGCACTATAGTTACTCAACTGAAAAAACTTATGTGCATTGGATAAAACACTATATACTTTTTCACTCTAAAAAACATCCACTTGAGATGGGTAAGATAGAAATAGAAGAGTTCCTGACAAAGCTTGCTACTAAAGATAATGTCGCCCCTACTACACAAAATCAAGCATTTAGTGCTCTACTATTTCTTTATAAAGAGGTATTGGGTGTAGATATATCAGAGTGGAATATCCAAGCATTTCGTGCTCAAGAGAGAAAACATATACCTGTTGTACTCACTAAAGAAGAAGTTAAAAGTGTTTTACAAAATGTGTCCAAGGAGTATAGTCTTGTAGTTCATCTAATGTATGGTTGTGGCTTACGAATGAATGAAGCCTTGAGTTTGCGGATCAAAGATATAGATTTTGGATTTGACAAGATATACATTTGGGACTCGAAGTCACTTAAGGACAGAACAATTCCACTTCCTCAAAAGCTCAAAGAAAAATTACAAGAACAGATAGAATTTGTCACTGCTCTTCATAAACAAGATTTAGTAAATGGTTATGGATCTGTTTATATACCCTTTGCTCTAGCTAAAAAATACCCTCGTGTTCAGTTTGAAACTAAATGGCAATTTCTCTTTCCTATGAAAAATATTTCAACTGATCCAAGAACTAAAGAGAAAAGAAGACATCATATTCACCCTCAAACGCTAGGAAGAAACATAAAAGTAGCCGCACAAAAAGCCAACCTAAACAAAAGAGTAACTTCGCATATATTTCGGCATTCTTATGCAACTCATCTTCTTCAAGCAGGTATAGATTTAAGAAGTATTCAAGAGCTTTTAGGGCATAAATCTGTTGAAACAACTATGATTTATACTCACGTAGTCTCAGAGATGAACAAAACAAAACTCATAAGTCCACTAGACTTTTAAAAGGCAAAAAAATGATAGAAAGATTTTACTTAAAAGATTACCTTAGTTTTAAAGAGAGTGAACTGAACTTAAACACGGGTTTGATTGTTTTTACTGGACCTAGTGGGAGTGGAAAGTCTATACTTATGGAGTCTATACTTTCCTCTTTAGGTGGAGCGACTTGTAATGCTGCTCTATGTGAGTCTAGTGTTACTTGGGACATAGATGAAGACTCTACAGGCATAGAAAATGAAGAGATAAATGTCTTCAAGCACATCAAAAAAGAGAAGTCGCGTTACTTTGTCAATGCACAGAGTCTCTCTAAAAAGGCTATAGGGAGTGTTGCTTCTAAGTATCTGCGTCATCTGAGTCTCAAAGATTTTAGTGACTTTGAAAATGGGAATTTACTTGAGATACTTGATGATAGAGTAGGCTCAAAGTCTAAAAAAATCGTCAAACTCAAAGAGAGTTATAAAAAAGCCTACTACTCTTATACTGATGTGAAAAAAGAGCTTCTAAAGCTTGAAGAAGAAGAGAAAAAGATAGTGGAGCTTAAAGAGTTTGCTGCGTTTGAAATAAAGAAGATAGAAGATATTAACCCTAGTGAGGGAGAAGATGAAGAACTCTCAGAGATAAAAAAAGAGCTTTCTCGTAAAGAGAAAGTTTTAGAGTCTTTAGAGTCTGCTATGGAGATATTCAACCACGAGCACTTGGTCTCTTCTGCTTTGGACTCTTTAGATGTAGAGAGTGCATTTTTTGATGATACTATGAACGACCTTCGTGCACACTTTGATGCTGCAACTGAGCGGTTTTCTGCTTTGGATGAAGTAGATATAGAAGAGGTACTTAACCGCATAGAAGCCATAAGTGGTCTTAAACGCAGGTATGGAAGTGTAGAAGAGTCTCTGAGCTACAAAGAGCAAAAAAAAGAGGAACTTGCAAAGTATGAAAATATAGAGATAGCCAAAAGTGATCTCGAAGAACAGTATAAGAGCCTCGGTATAGAGATACAAAAACTTGCAGAAGAACTTAGTGAGCTGCGTTTAAAAGAGTTACCACTCTTTGAGCACTCTTTAAATGACTATCTACGCTCGCTTTATCTTCGTGATGCTACTGTTGTACTTGAAAATGAAGAGTATGGAGTTCTTGGCTGTGATAAGTTGAGTATAAAGCTCAATGGTACAGAACTTAACAAGATAAGTACAGGAGAGTTTAACCGTCTGCGTTTAGCTATCTTAGCACTGAAGTCTGAGTTTATGAGTAAAAATGGTGGAGTGTTGATGCTCGATGAGATCGATGCGAACCTTAGTGGTGAGGAGTCTATGTCAGTGGCAAAAGTACTTCGTACACTCTCTAAACATTTTCAGATATTTGTCATATCTCACCAGCCACAACTCACTTCTATGGGAGATCAGCACTTTTTAGTCTATAAAGATGGTACTATTTCAAAAACAAAAGAGCTTAGCTTCGATGAAAAAGTAGATGAAATTGCCCGCATTATAAGCGGTGAAAACATCTCCAACGAAGCGAAAAAATTTGCTCGAGAACTTTTAGAGGCAAACAGATGATAATAGATACACATATACACTTAGATGATGACAGATACGATGAAGACTTAGACGCAGTGCTAGAACGAGCCCGAGAGGGTGGGGTGAAAGGATTTATCATCCCTGGTGCTGATGTAACTACTCTTGATAAGGCTGTGAGTATTGCTGAGACATATGAGGATGTTTTCTTCGCAGTTGGTGTGCATCCTTATGATATGAATCAGTTTGATGGACTTGTCTTTGAGAACTATGTAGGGCATGAAAAGTGTGTCGCTATTGGTGAATGTGGACTTGACTACTTTCGTCTTGAAGGAACAGAAACAGAGAAAGAAGCAGAAAAAAATGAGCAGAAGAGAGTCTTTCGTGCACAGATAGAGCTTGCAAAAAAGTATAAAAAACCTCTTATCATTCATATACGTGATGCCTCTCGTGATTCAAAAGAGTTGATGCTTGAAGCTGATGCTGGTGAAGTAGGAGGTGTACTGCACTGTTTTAACGCAGATGAGGAGTTACTAAGCCTAGCAAATGAGGGCTTTTACTTCGGCATAGGTGGTGTACTTACTTTTAAAAATGCAAAGAAACTTGTTAATGTGCTTCCTAAGATTCCTCGTGAGAAGCTTATCATAGAAACAGATGGTCCTTATCTTACACCTACACCCCATAGAGGAGAGAGAAATGAGCCTTTTTATACTACTTTTGTGGCACAGAAAATGTCAGAACTTTTAGAAACATCTCTCGAAGATATGAAAGAAAATACAACTTTAAATGCAAAGAAATTATTCCATATATAATAGAAGATTAATAAAATTTTAGATAAAATGAGAGTTATTAGTTAAAAATCCAATATAAAAGTTGCGCATGTTTAGATACTTACTTCTCTTCTTTCTTTTCCCACTGTTTCTCTCTGCCAGCTTAACTTATGAGTCCAATTCTAAAAAGGAGTTGGCACTTCTAAACTCTTTTAACATAGAACCTTCTTTTCTCTATGACCCTATCATGAATGATATGAGAAGAAAAAGTAGTTCTACACAAAAAGGGGAACACTTCTTTCGTGCTATGAAAGATGCTTATATCTTTATTCCTGCTATTAAAAGTACTCTAGCAAAATATGATGTCCCTCAAGAGTTTCTCTATCTTGCAATGGCAGAATCAAATTTCCACACAAAAGCCTACTCCAATAAACGTGCAGCAGGTTTATGGCAGTTTATGCCAGGTACTGGACGTGCTTATCATCTTCGTATAGATGAGTATGTAGATGAGAGACGTGATCTCATCAAGTCTACAGAAGCAGCTGCAAAATATCTCTCTTCTTTACATAAACGATTTGGTAAGTGGTATCTCGCCGCTATTGCTTATAACTGTGGTGGTGGACGGTTAAGTCAAGCCATAAAAAAAGCTGGTAGTGATGAGCTTTCAATTCTTTTAGATGACAAGAAAAAGTATATACCAAGAGAGAGCAGATATTATATTCGTAAGATTGTTGCTTTAGCTCTTATTGGGACTGATGAACAGCATCTTCTTTCTAATGAGTATGAGTACCTGCTTAACCGTGCAAATGCTTACTCTATCGCAACTGTAAAGGTTTCTAGTGGTGAGTCTCTCAAGCGTGTAGCAAGACTCATTAATCTCCCACTAAAAAATTTGAAAAAACTCAACCGTCATTTGAAATATGACTTTGTACCTCCATACTCTAAAAAATATGATATTTATATTCCATACATTAAGCTTGCCGATTTTAAACGTAAGTACCATGAATCATCTATGAAAAATATCTACAAAATACATATAGTGAAAAATGGAGATAATCTTTCACATATAGGTAAAAAATATGGTGTTTCCTATCAAGTTATAAAAGATTTTAACAACCTTAAAAATAATAGACTACACTTGAGACAGAAGCTTATTATTCCAATAGCAAAGTCTAATCACAAGAAAAAGCTAGACACACCAAACTATTATATGGTAAAACGTGGTGATTCATTAGGCTCTATTGCTAAAGCACATAGAGTAAGTGTGAGAAATATTAGAAGACAAAATCATATAAAAGGTTCTTTGATAAAAGTTGGTGAAAGGTTAAAAATTTATGAATAAAATATATATTATAGGACTCTCTGGATTAGTTTTATTTATAAGTGGATGTAGCACAAGAGGGATAGGTGTATATAAGCACAAAACTTACTCACACTCTAAAAACCACTTTACGAAAACTTACTCGCATCCTACAATGCGACCTTATACCATACGAGGTATAACATATCATCCGACGGTTGTTAGTGTTGGCGATGAATTTAGTGGAAATGCCTCATGGTATGGTCCTGATTTTCATGGTAAACTTACATCTAATGGTGAAATATACAACATGCATGGCATGACAGCTGCACATAAAACACTTCCTATGAATACAATAGTAAAAGTAACTAATAAAAGAAATGGTTTAAGTACTGTAGTCCGAATAAATGATAGAGGCCCTTTTGTGGCAACTCGTATTATTGATCTCTCCAATGCAGCCGCAAAAAAGATCAATATGATTGGGCATGGTACAGCACCTGTTACTTTAGAAGTCTTAGGATTTGAGACAAAAGGTAAAAGAACTATACCGACAAAACAACAAATGAAAAAAACTTCACAGACTCGTACTATTGGCAACTTTGCATTACAGATCGCTTCTTTTTCTCATATAGCAGGAGCTATTTCCACACAAGAAAAATATAATGGTGTGGATGGTTATAAAACTGCCATAAAAGATGTAGAAAGTTCAAATGGGCGTATGTTCAAGGTAGTTTTGACAGGATTTAAAAGTGAACAAGAAGCAAGAGACTACAAAGAAACTAGTCAATTCAACAGAGCATTTATACTAAGAGAGGATTAAAATATGATAACAAAAACAAGAACAACTAAAGAAACAAATATCACAGCAGAGTTAGAACTTCATGGTAGAGGTAAGAGTAATATAGCAACGGGTGTTGGTTTTTTAGATCACATGCTTGAGAGTTTTTCTAAACACTCGCTTATAGACTTAAATATTACTTGTGAAGGTGATACTCATATCGATGATCATCACAGTGTTGAAGATATTGGAATCGTAATAGGTTCACTTCTAGCAGAAGCACTCTATCCTATAAAAGAGATGGAGCGTTTTGGAAGTGCTAAGATTGTAATGGATGAGGCTTGTGTCTCTTGTGACTTAGATCTTAGTAACCGTCCTTTTTTAGTTTTTGAACTCTCTCCTATCGGTAAGGTTGGAAACTTTGACACTGAACTTGTTGAAGAGTTTTTCCGTGCATTTGTTCTCAACTCTCGTATCAGTGCCCATATTATTGAGATCCGAGGAAAGAATAAGCACCATATCATAGAAGCAGCATTTAAAGCTCTTGCAGTGGCTATTCGTCGTGCTACAGCTAGAAATGAGCGAGTGGGTATTCCTAGCACTAAAGATGTTTTATGATTAAACTAATAGTTTTAGATGTTGATGGCTGTCTTAGTAATGGTAAGCTCACCTATGATGCTAATGGCATAGAGAGTAAAAGTTTCAATGTTAAAGATGGTTTAGGTATCACAACTTGGATAAAAATGGGACATAGTGTTGCTATCATCACTGGGCGAAACTCAAGTATAGTCAAAAAGCGAGCCAAGGAGCTAGGTGTCACACACTTACACCAAGGGATTCGAGATAAAGATAGAGTCCTCAAAGAAATTATAGATTCTTTAGATTTAGCACTTTATGAAGTAGCTGCGATTGGTGATGATCTTAATGACTATGGTATGCTTAGTCTTGTGGGTAGAAGCTTTACGCCGAGTAATGGAGTTAGCTATATTCAAGAACTTGTGAACACTACTCTTACAAAAAAGGGTGGTGATGGAGCTGTTCGTGAAATGATAGAGACATTAGTAGATGAAAATGATCAAAGAGAAGAGTTTCTATCTGTTTGGATAAAAGGATAAGTTATAAATATCAATATTTTTTTTGTAGCTATTTTTAGTGGACTAATGATTATTTATTTTCTTTTTAAACCTATAAAAATAACTGAACAAAAGTTTAAGGATGTACCACTACTTGATATTGGAAAATTTACACTTTATGAGTTAGATACAAAAGGTCTCAAAACAATTATGGCTGGAGAGAAAGCACTGCGTTTTAGTAACAGATATACTGTAAATGCTATAGACTATACAGATAACTCTAAAATATTTGTTTCAAATATGAAAGCAGATAAGGGTGTCTATAAAGTAAACTTAGTAAATTTGAAGGGGAATGTGACATATGTTAGAGAGGATGGTATCACTTTTAAGACTAACACGATGCATTATAATACTAAGACAAAAATAGCAACTACAAAAGACCCATATATCTTACATCAAGATGAAAATTATATGAATGGAAAAGGTTTAGTATATAATGCTAAGCTAAAGCAAATAAAGTCACAAGATGTCCAAATAACTTATGAACTAACTGAGGAAAAATAATGAAATATATTTTACTAATAGCAATTTTATGTAGTAATGTACTATTGGCACAGGAACTTAAAATTGTGGCAGATAAATTTTCTGCAGATGAAATGGAGGGAATTTCAATATTTACAGGAAATGTAAAGATTAAAAGATACCACGATGAGCTTAATGCTACAAAAGTTACTATTTATACAAATGCAGACAATAAGCCTACAAAACTTATAGCTGATGGAAATGTTTCTTTTAAAGTAGAAACAAAATCACTTGCAAAGTATGTAGGTGCTGCACAAAAGGTTATATACCTACCTCTAAAGAAAGAGTATAAATTTTATGGAAATGTACATTTAAAACAGCTAAATGAAAAAAAAGAGATTCTTGGTAATGAAGTAACACTCAATACCATTAACGGTACTGCATATGCAAAAGGGCTAGAACAAGCACCAGTTATCATGATATTTGATATGAAAGACAAGGAGAAAAAGTAATGGTAGAGATAGTAGAAGCAAAGTTTGTAACATCAGCACCAGCAATAAGCCTGGCACCAGAATCACTTGAACAAAATGAAGTGGTCTTTATGGCAAGAAGTAATGTGGGGAAAAGTTCACTTTTAAATGCCCTAACAAATCATAAAGGACTAGCAAAAGTCTCTTCTACACCAGGTAAAACTCGCCTCATTAACTACTTTGATATTACTTTTATAGATAGAGATAATGACAATGAAAAACTTATAGCTAAATTTGTTGACCTTCCTGGTTTTGGTTATGCAAAGGTTTCTAAGTCCATGAAACATGATTGGGAGAAAAATCTCACAGATTATATCGCAGAACGTGAGCAGATAAAGCTCTTTATACATCTTATTGATTGTCGTCATCCTCATTTAGAAATAGATACAGAGGTAAGTGAATTTCTTTTTGAACATGTAAGAGAAAACCAAGTTATATTGCAAATATTTACAAAAATAGATAAACTTAACCAAAAAGAACAAAGTGCTCTTAGGCGAGAGTTTCCACATGCTATGAGTGTTTCAAGTTCTAAAAAACGTGGAACACATAAAATAAACAAAGTAATCTTTGATATTCTCAAAGAGACAGAACTTGCAGATGATGAAGATTAAATACCAAAAAGCAAAACTTTCAAATATAAGTGAGATGCGGGAACTTGTACTTCCAGAAATTGAAAGTGGTGTAATTCTTGATAGAAGTGAAGATGAAATTGCTACAAATATTCGCTCTTACACTCTTGCTTATAAAGAGGATAATCTTGTCGGTTTTACTGCACTACATATCCACACAAATGACTTGGCAGAAGTTCGTTCACTTATTGTTAAAGATGGTTTACGTGGAAAAAAAATAGGAGAAAATCTAGTCAAAAATGCTTTAGAAGAAGCAGTTGATTTAGGGATAAGAAGAGTACTAAGCCTTACCTATAAACAGATATTTTTTGAGCGTTTAGGATTTGTTGAAATTCCTAAAGAATCCATCCCGGAGCATAAAATCTGGGCTGACTGTATTAAATGTAAACACTTTCCAATATGCAACGAAGTCTCTCTCATAAAAATCCTCTCATAGCACTACTTTATGTAGTTGCTTTTGTTTTTTATAGTAGTCTAAGTAGTATATATCCTATGCTGCCACCAATGTTTGGTGTACTTTTCGTGCTCTTTTCTAGAGTATTAGAAGAAAAAGACACTCTCTATATCGCTCTTATATCTTTTTGTTTAATTATTTTTGAAGCAAATTATGGGTATCCACTTTTTAGTTCTATTATCTATTTTTACATAGTTTATAAATTTATTTTGCCAAAAATATCACAAAGTTTTTCTTGTACTTGGTGTATTCGAGCTTCAAGTGTTCTTCTAGCATATATAGGTTATTTTCTTTTTTTATCGTTTATATCTTATATCTTTTTATTGCCATATCCTGAGTTCAGTTACTATATAGTATACTATATAGTAATAGAGTTCTTCTTTGTGAGTCTATTATGAAATTAAAGTTTATTATTTTCTTTTTTGCTGTTACATGGCTGGCACTACTTGTACGTATTTTTTCTTTGAGTATTCAGTCGCATAACAAGTACTCAAAACTCTCCGAACATAATACAATACGGTATGAGGAGATAGCTCCTGTTCGTGGTGAGATTGTAGATAGAAACAACAAGGCCGTTGCTATCAATCAACTTGGATTTAAAATTTTACTAGCACCACATCTGAGTTCTAAGAGAAAAAAAGAAGAGTTTGAAAAAGAATTAAAAGTTCTTAAATTACTTATTCCTTCACTTAATATAGACAAAATACGAAAAAATTATAAAAGAAAAGAGTCTTTTTATAATCATAACTATATAAATATTGTCCCCTTCATTGACTACGAAAAGATAATGCCTGTCTACTCTATCCTAAACTTAAGAAAAAACATAAAAATCTTACCCTCGCCTAAACGTTACTATCCATATAAAAATATAGCAGCACATATGATAGGCTATGTAGCACGTGCAAATAAAAAAGATATAGATAGAGATTCCTCACTTGAGCTTATAGGTTATACCGGTAAAACAGGTTTAGAGAACTACTATAACTCTTATCTGCAAGGAGAAGCAGGTAAAAGAAAGATACAAGTAAATGCAAATAATCAAGAGGTCGCTGAGCTTATGCATAAAAGTGCAGATGAGAATAGAAAAATTACACTTACTATAGATATGGAGCTTGAGTCTTATATTACATCTCTTTTTAAAGGAAAAGTAGGTGCTATCGTAGTTATGAATGTTGATGGCTCTATCTTAGCTGCAGGAAGTTTTCCCAACTATGATCTAAATATTTTTGTAAATGGAATGTCCTATAAAATGTATAACAAACTCTCTTCAAGTCTCGATCATCCTTTTACAAATAAACTTATACATGGTCTTTATCCTCCAGGATCAACAATAAAGCCAATGTTAGGTCTAGTTTATCTTACAAATGGTATACGAGCTAGTGATAAAGTTTACTGTTCTGGCTCTATTCCACTTGGAAAAAGAGTATTCAGATGCTGGAAAAAGCATGGTCATAAGAAAACAAATATTGTTAAAGCAATACGAGAAAGTTGCGATGTTTATTATTATGATAATAGTTTAAAAGTTGGTATAAAAAAGATGAGTAAAGGATTATTACGCTATAACCTTGGGCATAAAACAGGTATTGATTTGCCAAATGAATTTATAGGTGTTGTACCCTCAAGAGTATGGAAAAGAAAAAAATATAATCAGTCATGGAACAAGGGTGAAACATTAAATACCTCTATTGGCCAAGGATATTTTCTTGTAACACCTCTTCAAATTGCACAACAAACTGCATTGATAGCCACAGGAAAATTACCAACACCGCATTTTGCTTCTATGATTGGGAATAAACCATATAAAAAAATAAACAAAGATGTTCTAACTTCAAAAGAAAAAGCAAGATTACCAATAATTCGTAAAGGAATGTATGAAGTCTGTAATTCACCACATGGAACAGCAACACACTATGTAAATACTAAAATAACTATAGCAGGAAAAACAGGAACAGCACAAGTTATTGGTATAAAACAGGATATAAAGAGAAGAAAACTAGAACATGAACTTTCTTATTATAATCGTTCTCATGCATGGTTCACCACCTATGGTCCATATAAGCATCCTCAATATGTAGTTATGGCTATTGTTGAACATGGTGGACATGGTGGGCATGCAGCTGGAAAAATTGTCTCGAATATATACAACAAGCTACTTGAGCTTGGGTATATAAAGAAGTAGAAAAAGTATTTTTAAGTAAAAGAGTTTTGAATAAAAAGTGCTAGAATAGCTAAAAGAAAGATTGATCCAGCCTTGTTGAAGAGCTTGTTTGCAAGTATAAATAGCAGTGCGACGGATGC
>WFNM01000102.1 GCA_015488615.1 Sulfurimonas sp. | reverse complement strand
AGGTCATTGAGTTGTGTAAGAAGTTCATACTGTTTGTTGGCTGTGTATGTGTCAGTCGCGGTATAAAACTCTAGTGCAATACTCGCATCTTCTAAACGCCCAGCAGAATTAAGTCGTGGTGCTATCTGAAACGCGATATCTTCACTCGTAATCACGGACTTATCGAGTCTATCTCGTATGATGACAGAAGAGGGCCTATCTGTGGTGCTAATGAGTTTAAGCCCCTCTTTTACAAGAGTACGGTTAATGTCGATGAGTGGCATAATGTCGGCAATAATAGCGATAGCTAAGATGTCTAAAAACTGCCTCATATCAATACTCAGTCCTAGCTCTTTTTTCACAAGTCCAAGGAGTAACCAAGCAACTTGAGCTCCACATATCTCACTAAAAGGGTAAGAGCATTCTTTGAGTTTAGGGTCAACTATGAAAGTAGCATCTGGTAAGATATCTCCCGGAGTATGGTGATCGGTGATGATAAGCTCAATGCCTCGCTCTTTACAGATGTCAGCCGCCACAACTGCAGAGATACCATTGTCCACAGTGATAACTAAGTCTGTATCGACTCGCTCTAACACCGTAGGACTTACTCCATATCCATCGCGAAAGCGGTTAGGAATGATAGCTTCAAGAGGATAGGGGATTTGTCTAAAAAAGTCTACCATGATAGCAGTAGAACTTACCCCATCTACATCATAGTCACCTACTAATGTGATTCTCTTGTTAGCTCGGATGGCATCTGCTATTTTTTTTGCAGCATCACTGGCATTTAGGAGTAGGGTAGGGTTAGGAATGTCTGCGAGTCGTTTTTCCTCTGTACTAAAACGTTGAGAGAGTAGGGTGTGAAGTTCTTGTTTTGTAAGGTTTGGTATATTCATAAGGGTGTCCTAGTTTCGTAACACCGACTTCAGTCGGTATACAAAGTTCAAAAGAGACCGGTTAAAACCGGTGTTACAGTCGCCAATTCCAGTTACTATGACAGACTGATTGAGGTGCCCGTAATACCGACTTCAGCCGGTACAACAAGATTAGTTAGGCACCTCGTAACACCGACTTTAGTCGGTATAAGCAGTTGTTACTCCGCGTTTAAAGAAGCCTCAACAAATGCAAGTATAGAAGCATTTGGCGTTTGTAAGCGAGATGTGAACTCTGGGTGAAACTGTACACCTAAGAACCAAGGATGACCCTCTATTTCTACTGTTTCGATAAGACCATTTGACTCACCAGTTACTATCATACCAGCTTTTTCTAACTGTTCACGGTAAGCAGGATTTGCTTCGTAACGGTGACGGTGGCGTTCGTGAATAGTTTTTGCACCATTGTAAGCTTTTTGGATGAGTGAGCCATCTTTTGTATCACATGGATACTCACCTAAACGCAGTGTTCCTCCCATTGGGGATTCGTGTGTGCGAAGTTGTGCTCCACCATTTTGATCTAAAAAGTTATCTATAAGATAGATCATAGGGTGTGGCGTTTCCTCATCAAACTCTATAGAGTTCGCACCCTCAAGACCGAGTACATTTCTCGCATACTCAACAAGTGTGAGTTGCATTCCAAGGCAGATACCGAGGTATGGCACCTTGTTTACACGAGCATACTCGATAGCCTGGATTTTCCCCTCAACACCGCGACTTCCAAAACCACCAGCAACTAAAACAGAGTCACAGTCAGCGAGTAGTGCCTCAGCACCTTTCTCTTCTATCTCTTCACTATCAACCCACTCGATTTCAACGCGAGTATCAAGGTGTGCACCACAGTGGATAAGAGACTCAGTAAGAGACTTGTAAGCCTCTTTAAGTTCAAGATATTTTCCTACAAAACCAACTACAGTTTTGTTCTTAGGCTGTACTATCTTTTTGACAAGGGTGTCCCACTCTTCCATATCCGGATTAAGATCATTTAATTCTAGTTCTTTTGAAATAGATTTGAGAATGTTTTGACGTAAAAAAGTCACTGGAATGTCATAAATAGTAGCCGCATCAAGTGCTTCAATAACACAATCAGGATGCACATCACAACTCATAGCAAGTTTCTTTTTAAATGTTTTAGGAAGAGCATTTTCACTTCTAGCGATAATCATCTGTGGAGTGATACCGATACGGCGAAGCTCTTGGACTGAGTGCTGTGTAGGTTTTGACTTAAGCTCACCTGCCGCTTTGATGTATGGAATAAGTGTCACATGGATGAAAAATGTACCCTCTACATCATCATCATGTTTCATCTGGCGAATAGCTTCCATAAAAGGAAGTCCTTCGATATCTCCAACAGTTCCACCAAGTTCAACCACTAAGATGTCATGCCCTTCACCCGCAAGTTTGATGCGGTTAACAATCTCACCAACGATATGAGGAATAACCTGAATAGTTTGTCCTAAGTAGCCACCAGCACGCTCGCGTTCGATAACTGAAGAGTAAACTTGTCCAGTTGTGAAGTTTGCAGACTTTAAAAATGAAGCATCTAAGAAACGCTCATAGTTTCCGATGTCAAGGTCAGTCTCTGCACCATCTTTTGTGACGAAAACTTCTCCATGCTCAAGTGGAGACATCGTTCCTGGGTCAACATTGATATATGGATCGATTTTGAGCATACCAACATCAAAACCAGAGTGTTTAAGAAGTGTACCAACACTTGCTGCTGTGATTCCCTTACCAAGAGAAGATAAAACGCCACCGGTTACGAAAATATACTTAGTCATAAATGAGCTCCATAAATATGTGAATTATTAATGCGATTATATACTAAAAGAGTTTAATTTCTTATGACACAAGGAAAGTTTCGCTATTATATATGGAAATATAATTTATGCAAAAGAGAATAGATATGAAAAGAGTTTTTAGTAGTTTTTTATTGGTCTTGACTTTAGTAATTTTAGTTGGCTGTGGTACTAATAATCATGACAAAAAGCTTCTTAGTAGTGTTACTAAAGTTACTGTACATAAGAGCGATATTAATGTTCCTACACTTGTGATAGTCATGAACTGGACAAATATTAAAGAATCTGGAACAGATATATTTTGGCATAATAAAATTTTTGATATTTCTTCTGATGGGGTCAGTAGTGTCAACAGATGGTATGCAAATAATACAAATAATAATATCATGATGTTACCAGCACATGAAGAATATGGAACTATTAACGATGGTGTTGTTCGAGTTAACATGGGAGTTGATCATTTTAATAAAAACAATGATAACTCAGATGTTGATAATCTTACAATATTTCGTAATAAATATGTTCCTGATGCAATAGATAAAGCAAGAATAGCAGGAAATATTGATTTTGCAACTTTTGACAAAGATAAAAATGGTTTTATAAGTACTCATGAGTTGGAGATTATTTTTATTGTCGCTGGTGGGGAGCAGTCTTATGGTGGGCCGGTACCAAATGCTCTTTGGGGGCACTCATGGAGCTTTGATGATAATGTCTCTGCACCCGTTATAGATGGAGTGACACTTTTAGATGGAAGTAACGACAGTCAAAAAAAAGGAACCTATGCAGCATTTGGTGCACAAGATAGAGATACTTTGACAGAAGAACACCCTGCAACTGTAGGTATAATGGCACATGAGATAGGGCATGCTCTTTATAATTTAGTAGATTTTTATGACACGGGTAATGGTTCTGGTCTTGGGTACTATGATATCATGAGCAATGGAACATGGGGACAAAATGTTTTATATCCAAAGGCAGGAGAAGCACCGACTCAGTTTAGTGCTTATAATAAAATAGCTACCTCACAAAATGTTGTAGAGGAGAGTCTCCGGGGCGATAATATAATACTTAAATGTAGTGCTAATGAGTTTATAAAACTTCCAACAGCAAAACCAAGTGAATATTTTTTAGTAGAGTGTAGAGATACAGCCAAAAAAGATTCTGATAGTTCTTTTAACTTTATTGATCCTGAATTCACTGATAACAGACTTGTAGCTACTGCTTATCATATAGATGAGGAAAAGCTCAAAAATCTTGATAAGGGCAGATTGCCAAATAGTGAAAATGGTCCACAAACTACTTTAAATCATTATATGGATAGTGTGGTACAGAGAAATAAGGCACCACTTATGACAGACACCGTAGGAATAGATATAAAATATTCTGATATGTACATAGAAGGTGAGGTGTTAGAGCAGTCAAAACTGCGTTCTTATGCAGGAGATATAAGTTACTCTGTAGAAGTACTGAGTGCTGACTACTCACAAAGAACTATGAGCTTTAGAATTTTACAATAGGAGGAGACAAAATGAAAAGAATATCACTATATATAAGTATTATGTTACTAGGTACTACATTACTTAATGGAGCACCTGCGAGAGGGGGCCTAAGGACTTATACACAGGCTGATGGATCGACATTTCAAGCTACCTTAAATGGTGATGCTGCGTTTCACTGGATGCAGAGTAATGGTGAAGTGATTTTGTATAACCCTCAAGATAAGAACTACTATATAGCAGAGCTTAATAGTGCAGGGAAGTTTATTATGAGTAAGAATAAAGTGGGCATAAGTGCGCAACAAATATCAGCTACACGTGCTAGCAAAAACAGAACATCTCAAATGCTAGATAGTGAAAAAAAAGCAGCACTTAGAAAACTACAAAGAGAGTCAAGAAAGGGTTCTCACCCTAGATGATAGATAATACTCTGCTTTATGTGATAGTTGCACTAGGTATCTCCATAATCCTCAACATCATCCTAAAAAAAATAGGCATCTCTCAAATCATAGGGTATATTTTTACAGGAACTATCATAGTTTATGCCTTTGATCTGCGTTCAGCTGTGCACTCTCACGAACTAGAGCTTCTAGGCGAGTTCGGAATAGTATTTCTCATGTTTACAATAGGTCTAGAAATATCTTTAGCGAAGATGGGTAGCATGAAACAGGAAATCTTTGGAAATGGTCTCCTGCAAGTTGGGCTCACCACCTTAGTAGTCTATCTTGGAGCACACTATCTTTTTGCGCTTGATGCAAAGTCAGCCATCATAGTAGCACTTGCATTTTCTCTCTCTTCAACTGCAGTTGTACTCTCCTACTTGAAGAGTTCTAAGGAAATATACACTCCTTATGGACAAAAAGCAACGGGTATACTCATCTTTCAAGATATCGCTGTTATACCTATTCTTATTCTTATCGGATTTTTGACTAGTGAGGCAGATGAGAGTATCTATGTTATTATAGGGCATACACTTCTCTCTGCACTTATAGTACTTCTTTTTCTTTTTGTGGTAGGAAAACGTATAGTCACTTGGTTACTTCACTTCTCAGCCTCATCAGAACTCGATGAGCTCTTTATGGGTTCTGTACTTTTCATAGTAGTTGGTGCTTCACTTTTTGCATCTTTTATGGGCTTTACTTATTCGCTTGGTGCATTTGTGGCAGGAATGGTTATCGCAGAAACTCGTTACCATCATAAGGTGGAAGCGGATATTGCACCATTTAAAGATATCCTACTTGGGACATTTTTTGTGACTGTTGGTATGAAGGTAGACCTTACTATATTTATCAACAACATTGGCATTATCATAGCTCTTTTTGCTCTTGTTCTCGTACTCAAAACAGTAGTCATTTACCTTGTGCTCAAGTTCTCACAAAGTAGTGCAACCTCACTTAAAACAGCACTCTCCCTTTCTCAAGTAGGGGAGTTTTCCTTTGTTATCTTTGCCGTTGCACAAGCGGGTAATATCTTTGATGAGTCTTTAGTTTCTCTCCTTGTTCTTGTTGTGATTTTTTCCATGGTTGTGACACCTTTCTTTATTACTCGGATTAATGACTTTGTTGAGAAAATAATTAAAGATAGTGATATCATTACAGATATGTCTGGTTTACAGTCACGACAAGACCATGTTATCGTCTGTGGGTACAGTGTGGTTGGAAAGTTTGTGACAAAGCATTTAGAAGAATTTGGTGCTCCTTATGTAGTAGTAGATAACTCAAACAAGCATGTAAAAGAGGCTCTTGAAGATGATATCGAAGCTTATCTAGGTGATGCCTCAAAAGTAGCTATTTTAAATGCTCTGAACATAGAAAAAGCATCAGCTATTATAGTTACACTTGATAATATTGATAAAAAACGACTTATTTGTGAAGCTATCTTAAAGCACTCAATAGATGCAAATCTTATAGTGAAAGTAGTCTCTTTAGAAGAGAAACAGAGGCTCGATGATTTAGATATAACAGTAATTGTTGATGGTAAGGTCGAAGTAGCCCGTGTTTTAGTAGAACGTATGCTCTCTTGCCAGCTTTATAAATGCTAGGATTAAACAATTTTTTCCTAATGTCAGATACATGTTAACCTAGCAGGAGTGCTAGGATAGAAAAAAAGGTTTAGTTTCCTCTACTTCCTGGTTTGATAGCTTCACTTCCATCTTTACAGAGTGGACATACATCTGGTGCATACATCTCAAAAGTAAAGTCAGCAAGTGCAAAAAATGGAATATCTTGTGGTAGTTTACAGTTTGGTTTTGTCTCGACATCAGAGTACTCGCGTTTACAAAAACCACGGTTAGCAAGTGCTGCAGCGCCTACAATAATACCACCAAGTTCAGTAACAACAGCAGCAGCTTCCATAGCAGATCCACCCGTTGTAATGATATCCTCACACATAAGAACTCTCTCACCTTTTGCAACTTCAAAGCCACGTCTGATGTTCATAACACCATCCACACGCTCAGCAAAGATAAAACGCACATCAAGCGCAGTAGCAAGAGCAAATCCAGCGATAAGGCCACCTAGTGCAGGTGCACAAACAGTGTCTATCTCTAAACCACTCTCTTTGATCTGTTTTGCAAGTGCCTCAGCTAAAAGCTTTGCAGTTTTAGGATCTTCTAAAACCTTTGCAGACTGAAGATAAAACTGTGAATGATTTCCAGAGCTAAGTTTGAAGTGACCCTCTAAAAGAGCATTTGCATCCATATATATCTTTTTAACGTCCATCATTAAACCTTTAGTATCTCTTGTTCTTTCTCTTTAAGAGTGCTTTCTATTGTTGCAATGAACTTATCTGTAGTTTTTTGAATAGTATCTTGAGCAGATTTAGATTCATCAGCTGTGATCTCTTTATCTTTTTCAAGTTTTTTTATTTTATCGTTTGAGTCACGTCTATCATTACGAATACTTACCTTCGCATTTTCGCCCATGCCTTTCATCTGCTTTACAGACTCCTGACGTTGTTCTACTGTCATCGGTGGGAAGAAAAGTTTGATAACATCACCATCATTATTTGGATTTACACCAATGTTTGCAGCAAAAATTGCAGACTCAACATCAGGTAAAAGGTTCTTTTCCCATGGGTTTACAACTATAGTCGTAGCATCAGTTGCTATAACTGAACCTACTTGATCAAGTGGTGTTGGAGTACCGTAGTAGTCTATTTTTACATTGTCTAAAACAGATATAAGAACCTTACCAGTTCTAAGTGTTTTAAAGTCACGGTGCATGTGTTCTACACTACCTTGCATTTTTGTAGTACAGGCGTCGAAGATTTCATTTAGCATATATGTTCCTTGAGTATGAAAGTTAATTGCGTAATTGTAGCAAGTTATCTTTTAAAGTTGTGTAAAAAGAGAAAAGTGTCTTGAAGAAAGTGAGGAGTTACTATAAGTAGTAACTCCCATGGGAGAAATTATTTTGTGTTATTTGTCTCAGTAGCTTTTGTTGGTGATGCAGCTGGTGCTAGAGGTGAAACAACATTTTTGTTCTCAATTATTTCATCAACCACAGATGCTTGTGCTGCTTGTGAATACATATATCCAAGAGTGATAGTGTTTACTAAAAACAAAAATCCTATAGTAAAAGTAGCTTTGGCTAAGAAACTACTTGGCCCTTTTGCTCCAAAAACAGAGTCATTTGATCCACTATATGCCCCAAGACCGATGCTCGAACTCTTCTGTAAAAGTACGGCGATAACGATCATAATCACTAAAACAATCTGTACTATAAGTAAAAGACTAGTTGTCATAAATAAATTCCTATTATTTTAAAGTGGCGAATTATATCTAAAAAAGCTTATATTATCAACTAAAACTACTCTTGGTCATGAAGTTTTCAAAGTTCTACTTCATTCAGTCAAATTTTGATATCTTCTCACTGTTTTGTTATTATAAGTTTCATTATTCATTTGCCAATGTAAAAACAAACTAAATATAAATAAAAAAGGGTATAATCATAAAAAATAAAAATGGGGCGCAAAATAGATGATAAACTATAAAAAAAAAGCATTTTTTCTATTTCTAGTGATTTTTTTGCTAGTAATCTTTTTACTCAATCAAAATAAGCAAGAAAAAGAACAAAAAACAATCGTCTCAGTAAGCTCTTTTGCACTTTATGATATTACAAAAAGCATTGCAGGAAATTCACTAGATGTGATAAATATTCTACCCTTTGGTGTAGATCCCCATTCCTATGAACCAACACCAAAAACTATGGCAAAGATAGAAAAAAGTGTTTTAGTTATCTACAGTGGGTCAGGACTTGAACCGTGGACGCATAACTACACTTTCAAACAAAAAGTGCTAAACATCTCTAAGTTTGTACACCTTCGTAAACTAAGCAAAGAAGAGGAACATGAGCATCATCATGAACACCACCATGCTGATGAGAATAAGTTTGGAATTGACCCTCACTACTGGCTTAGTATAAAAAATATGAAGATTGCTACAGATGTCATAACCAAAGCACTTATAAGACTGAAGCCTGAGGATAAATTACTTTATATAAAACGTGAAAAGCAGTATTTAAAAGGTTTATCAGATTTACAAGAGAAATATAGTCATTCTCTTAAAAGTTGTAAACAAAAGAGTATCGTAGTGAGTCACAATGCTTATGGATACCTTGCTCATGAGTTTGATTTTAAAGTGATATCACTGAGTGGTCTTTCTCCTGAAGCACAAACAGATGCAAAAAGTATGCAAAACATTATAAAAACGATTAGAAAGCAAAAAATTCCTCTTCTTTTTGGAGAGAGTTTTGAGAGTATAAAAAGTATGCAGAGTATAGCCGATGAAGTTGGTCTTAAAGTAGAGACTCTTGATGCCTTAGGAAATATTACAGCAAATGAGATGAAAAAAAAGTTGACTTATAAAGATATTATGGAAATAAATTTACACAAAATAACAAAGGCACTTGAGTGCAGCTAGAGTTTAAGGTACCTATCTTTGATGTGAAAAACCTCTCTTTTATTGTAAGAGGGAACACTATTCTCTCAAATATCTCACTAGAGATTTTTCATGGTGAATATATCGCAATTATAGGGCCAAATGGTGGAGGAAAAACAACACTTATCCGTATGCTCTTAGGTTTAGAAAAGCCAACTTCAGGAGAGGTAAAGCTCTTTGGTAAAAAGATAAAGAACTTTAAAGAATGGTATAAAATAGGCTTTGTACCACAACGTGCTTCTCTTGTAGATGAGAATTTTCCTGCTACTGTAGAGGATATAGTGAAAATGGGTCGTGTTGCAAAATGTGGTATTTTTACTGGATTTTCCAAGAAAGATGCAGAGGTGGTAAAAGATGCAATGGCAAAGATGGATATTCTACACTTAAAAGAGAAGATGGTAGGGACACTTTCTGGAGGGCAACGTCAACGTGCAATGATTGCTCGTGCTCTTGCTTCCTCTCCTGAGATACTCATACTTGATGAGCCAAATACCGGTGTAGATATGCTCTCACAACAGCGTTTTTACAAATTACTAAGTAAGCTCAACAAAGATGAAAATATTACTATAGTTTTTATTACACATGATATTGGTGTTATTGCTGATGATATTACTAGACTCTTTACTATTAACCAAAAAGCGACTATCTGTAATAATCCAAAAGAGACTATCTCATGTGAGGATATTTCAAAACTCTACGGTAGAGAGTCACATCTTATCTCCAACCATAAACACAATCATCTAGGAGAAATAGAATGTTAGAGTATGAGTTTATGCAAAGAGCTTTTATCGCAGGACTCCTCATAGCAATATTAGCTTCTATAAGTGGAACTTTTATTGTGCTAAAACGTTATTCTCTTATGGGTGAGACATTAGCACACTCTTCACTTGTCGGTGTTGCTGTAGGACTTGTAGCTGGATACAATCCTCTTTGGGTAGCAGTAGTTTTCGCAGTACTTTCCTCATGGCTTATAGAATATCTTAGAAGTAATTTTGCACTTTACTCGGATGCTATACTTTCCATTATGCTCTCAGGATCACTTGCACTTGCTGTCATTATCGTCTCCCTTGGAGGAGCCTTTAACAACTCACTTTTTTCCTATCTCTTTGGTTCTATTCTCTCTGTAAGTAATGATGATCTTGTGACTATTGTGCTTTTTGGCTCTTTCTCTTTAGGACTTCTGCTTATTTTTAGCAAAGAACTCTTTTTTATCTGTTATGACGAGGAGGTAGCGAAAACAAGTGGCATAAAAGTGAAGTTTTTAAACTTTCTCCTTGTAACAGTAGTAGCTATCATTATAGCACTCTCTATAAGAGTAGTGGGTAGTCTACTTATTGGTGCTCTGATGGTTATTCCTACCGCTGCTGCTTTGCAGTTTCGAGTAGGTTTCAAAAACACTATGTTTATCTCCTTAGCATTTGCACTCTTTAGTGTACTCTTTGGTATGACTACTTCATACTATTACTCACTCCCTTCTGGTGCAACTATCGTTTTGAGCATTATAGCTCTTTTCATTATCTCACTCATTATAAACAAAAAATGAAGATAAGCGAAGAGTTTTCTAAACATGCAAAAGAGTATGACACTTATAATATTATTCAAAAAAAAGTCATCAAAAAACTTTTAGCTGATGTTCAAACCAAGCCAAAATATATATTAGACTTAGGTTGCGGTAACGGTGAACTCTGTAGAAATGTTGAGTGGAAGTATAAGCACTTTGTAGGAGTAGACTTCGCTCCGCAGATGTTAGAACTTCATCCCAAGAGTAAAAAAAAAGAAGCTATTTATGGGGACTTTAATGATGCAACACTTTTTGAACATCTTCGTACTTATGGGTTTGATCATCTTTTCTCAGCTTCAGCATTACAGTGGGCAGAAGACTTAGATAAAGTATTTGCTAGTATTGCAAAGCTTAATATCCCTATCTCTTTAGCTATATTTACTTCAGGTACTTTTATCACTTTAAATAAAACAGCAAATCTCATATCACTTTTACATTCATCTACTCAGATACAAGCACTCCAAGAAAAGTACTTCAATGCTGAGTTTGAAGTAGTAAACTACACTTTAGAGTTTGAAAATACTAGAGAGATGTTTCGCTATATAAAACGCAGCGGTGTAAGTGGGTCGAGAAATGTTTTAGGGTTTAAAGAGACAAAGCAACTTATGAGAGAATACCCTCTCAACTACTTAGAGTTTGAGGTGGCGTTTATTCGCTCTCGTTAGCCTCAGCTAAGAGTATCTCTTTTTCGAGGTTATAAAGCTCGTAGCGGATATATTTGAAGTTTTCACTATACTCTATACTCTCAAGCTTATAAAGCTCTTCTAGCACACGTGAGGACTCTTGTCCGCGTTTAAAGTTTGCTGTGAGTATGCTCATAGTATCATTACGGTTAAGCTCACTCTTTGTAGAAGTTCTCAGCACATCATTTATACTATCACGATATTTTAAAAGTTCAAGTGTTTCATTCACACGAGCAAGATGGCGAAGCTCTTTGAGTTTTTTGGAGAGAGTTTTGTTGTTGTCTCGGTAACGCATGATGTCTTCTATGACACGTATACCTTCTTTTAGGCGGTTAAGGTTAGCATCTACCACCCGATAGAGATCGGGGGAGAGTCTACTTTTAGTCATCGTTATTAAAGATTCCAAAGAGTTGTAGAAGTGCTGTAAAGATGTTTAAGAAGTCTAAGTATAGAGCAATAGCTCCATCGATAGGCGTTTCATAAGCACCACGCATGATGTTCTGTGTATCAAAAATTACTAAAACACTAAAAAGTAATACAACAGCTCCAGAGAGAATAACCTGAAACATTGGGTTATGTAAAAACATATTAATGATAGAAAACACAACTATAACAATGAGTGCAATCATTAAAGGCTTTGTATAACTTGTAAAGTCATGTTTCGTTTTAATAGCAAAAAAGCTCATACTTCCAAAAACAACAGAAGTCATAGCAAAAGCATTACCAACTATTACACCACCACCATTCATACCTAAAGTATAAGATAAAAGAGGAGCAATTGTGATACCTGTCATAAAGACAAAAGCAAACATAACAGCTAGGTTAATACCTGGCTTATGTTTAACAAACTGTAGTCCTATTAAGAGTCCAATCTCTAAAAAGAAGAGAGGCCACATCATAGTTTGAATTGTTCCTGCTAAAGGAACACCAACATAAGCACCAACAGCACCAGCCATCATAGAAGCAGCAAATAACTTGTAAGTCTCTTTGACAAATGCTATTATCTGTGTATCACCACGGCTTGAAGTTTCATAAGAGGCAGTGTTGCCCCTTGCATAATCACGATCATATAGTCCCATATTTATTCCTTATAAAATATTTTGTAGATATTATTAATATAATAGTGTATTTTATAGGTATAGGGTTAATAAAAAGCAACAGTAATAAGGCTTACATATATATAAGTTAAAAATAGAGCTAAATAGCTCACTAAATCTAATAATAATAAATTTGCAAATAAGCTTACTGTAAACTTCTTTACACTTTAAGCAAACTCTAAGCACAACCACCCTATAATTCCCATCCACAAACAGAGACACCTTGTTTAAAAAGGTTACGAATCTTCGAGTTGAAGGTTAAGAGAGATTGTTTGAGATCATTGAAAACTAAGCAAGTAAGAAGGACTAGTTCAAACGAACAAGTTTATATTACTTAGAAATAACTAATAAAACAACAACCGTCTATTCTATTTTGAAACCTAAGAAGATTTATCTTTTTAGTTCCCTT